>JAGHCA010000040.1 GCA_021160725.1 Dehalococcoidia bacterium
GGATGATGGAGAGCTAATAAGGTGGGGGAATACCTTGAGTCGCTGGAGGGAGCCTATCTTAAACCACTTTGATAATGGCACCACCAATGGTTTTACTGAAGGCTGTAATACAAAGATCAAGATGCTAAAGAGAGTCTCTTATGGTCTGAAAAATGTAGAGGTTTACTGGAGGAAAATGCTCCTGGGGTTTGTGCCATCTCGTAGCTATTTCCACACAATTTGACAAAGAGCCGACACGGTCTTGATAGAGCAATGGTGAAGGGAGTATAATCAGATGCATCCTCATAGTGCCCTGAGATACCGTCCACCAGTACCTGAAGCTATACTAATTATGACTTAACAAGTGGTATTGCTGTTGGTGACAGGTCAGATTGGAATGTATAGGTACTTGACTAACGAGTAGATTTGGAAGGCAGGAGCCTGCTCACGATTTTTACAGGAGACTTGGCTATTAGATCAACGGGTATAGGTTTGTAAAGTTAAATGGCAGTACACAATGAGTTATATGAGAATATCATGTGACCTTCACCTTCACTCAAATCATTCTGACGGGGAAAACACAATTGAAGAGATGTGCCAAGCTGCCTCAGAAAAGGGATTTACAACCATCTGCTTCACAGAACATTTTGATATGAATCCAGAAGAAGAAAAGTACGGATACCTTGACTTCGGCAAATACTACGATGACATCGAACGGGCTCGGGAGAAATTCAGTCAAAAGATGATTGTTCTTAAAGGAATCGAGTTCGGTGAACCGCATTTGTACCCGAAAGAGTTTGAGTATGTATCAGGTCTCGACCTCGATTTTATCCTTGCTAGTATTCACTACGTGGAAGATTTTGGAGCATATTGGGATGATGAAATACGATTGCAACCAGGATATCCTGTACAACGGTTATTTGAAAGCTACTATCAGGAGGTATTGAAGGCTATTGAATTTGGCGGATTCGACGCGATAGCGCACATCGAGTTTCCTAAAAGGTACTTTACTGAAAAACACGAACCGGACGGCCTCCTAAACAATATTGTTAAGATGTTAGTCGACAAAGAGATTGCACTCGAAATCAACAGCAATGGAGGAGTTGGCGATGTTCACCCGAGCAATTACATTTGTGATCTGTACGCCAAAAATGGAGGGAAAATCGTAACTGTCGGGTCGGATGCACATAACAGTGATAGAATAGGACAGAATTTCAATCGGATAGCTGATATATTACAAGTTTATGCGTTTCAACCAGTATGTTTCTTTCAGAGAAACGAAATAGCACTCACTGAACCACAATAAGAAAATTGCACAATTGGGCGAAATATTCAATCTTGCCGTTTTGGCTTTCCCTCTTGATGGCGAAGCATGGTCAGCGTAGAATAGAAACGATGGAGAGGGGTTGGAGTCCAGTGCAGGGCTCATGAATTTCGTATAACAGGACCCGGAGGTTATCTATGGTGACGAATTTGGGCATGACAACCAGTAAGCTGGTCAAGACCATAATCTTTGTTGTATTGCTCGTCGCAGCTAGTAGCTACTTAGGCTATATTGGTCGCCAAATCGGGCAACTGGGTGATGCTATCTTCATCCGCTCCATGGATACATTGTATCCCTTCATTTGGCTATTGCTGGCTCTCGTTCTGGTAGCCATTGCTGCTGGACTTGTTGCGGCGCTTGTTCGCCCTCTATGGATATGCTTTAGCGCCTTTGCCCTTGCCAGCCTGGCGGTGCTTTTCATTTGGGGGCTAAACCTGATTGGTATCGTGCTGGCAGTGCTGTACTTGCTTGCTGGGCTTCTCTACAGTCGGGGTGTGGCTAAGGGGCTCAATGAACGCATAAATTTCTCGGTACATCCTATTAAGGATAATTCAACTATTTTAGTTATGGTACTAATAATAGCAGTATGTGCCCTTTTTTATTCCGGGTATGCGGCGCAAATCGAACGCGAAGGCTTCACCACACCCCCCTTTGTCATGGATATAGCTACGGGAATAGCCGAAGGGCAGATTGAAACAAGTCCGGGTCTCACCCCACAGGAGAAAGAACAAGCTATAGCCGAATTTAGACAGCAGTTTGAGCAACAAATGGAAGACGCAATAAGGCCCTACCAACGGTTTATACCCATAGGTGTTGCCCTTATTCTACTGGGGCTTCTTGCAACCATCGTTGGGCTCTTCTCATGGTTGCCAACTCTAATCCTGAAAGGTATTTTCGCCATTCTGATTGCCTCCCATGTAACAAATGTGGTAACGGAAACACAAGAAGTAAAAAGGCTAACCATCGACTAGCTTAGCATATTGCACATTAGTCCATATTGTTCAGCTCAGGTAACAAAAGTCTGAAATGTTAGCCTAGCCGTTCCTATCATACAAAAACTTGAGATGTGCAATCGTTTCAATGTTTAACTGACGAAAGGGCGAATTCCAGACTAAAAGTTCTGTCTATTGTACACTTAGGTCCACTTTATGCGTAGGAAATTTAGTAAATTAGCTCCATTGGAATTAGGTGGTGTGGAGGTTGAGACACATGGGTAGTACTCAGGGTATGGTTATCCCGACATAATAGGGATTACTGTAAAGAGCCGCAAAGATGAGAAAGCCAGCCAGTTTTTACTCTGAGTTCAGCGAAGAGAAAGCTCAGTGCCCCAACTTGTCGGGAGCAGCAACTGAAAAGAGCCCTTCAGCACTGTTATTGTCCAGTGAAAATGTCACCCTAATTGTTCTGTGAATTTGTCATTCCCTATCGATATGGATTCTAAAAGGTCTGCGCCAAGGGTGATCCTGGGCAGGCTTATAAGGACGACCGGTGTTTGGCTTTGCGGTCCTGGCTGCTACACAGTGCACTAATTCCCGGAAATCACTTGCTCCAGGTATGAAGCGAGTTGTGCTCCTTGCTCTAAGCACCGGAGCCTCTGGCGGTGCCGATCTGGTAAGAAGGCATTGCCCCTTATAGTAGACTGCCAGGCTGCCATCCATTCTTTCCTGTACCTCCACATGGGCCTTAGCATAGCTTAGTCGGCCA
>JAGHCA010000083.1 GCA_021160725.1 Dehalococcoidia bacterium
AGAATGACATTGTAAAACACGCTCTTAATTGTAGTTTGCGTTACTTTTACTATTGCAGTATTATGAATTAAATGGAAGCTAATGAGCTTATAGAAAAGGTTAGCACTTACTTGCCTGATGACAAGGTAGCTGTGGTTAGAACGGCGTGTGAATTCGCTGCTCGCGCTCACCACGGACAAGTGCGAAGAACAGGGGAGCCTTATTTAGAACACCCTTTAAGTATAGCTATGGACTTGGCTGATTTTCACCTTGATGCTGATACTATAGTTGCTGCCTTGTTACACGATGTTCCTGAAGATTGTGGCGTATCATTGAGCGAAATCGAAGCTACCTTCGGTTCACAAGTCGCTAAACTGGTTGATGGAGTTACAAAGCTGAACAAGCTCACAAGCCGAACTCAGGCAGAAGAAACAAAGTCGAAGGTTCAGACGGAAAACTTACGCAAAATGCTTCTGGCCACGGCTGAAGATTTGCGGGTGATTCTCATCAAATTGGCAGACCGCCTGCATAATATGCGTACACTAGGAGCTTTACCGCCAGAGAAGCGACGTGCCATTGCTCAGGAGACCCTGGAGATATATGCTCCGCTGGCACATCGGTTAGGTGTCAGGAATACGAAATGGCAACTAGAAGATTTGGCTTTTCGTTATCTGGAGCCGCGTTTGTACCATCGAATTGCCCGCCTAGTAGCAGGAAAGCGAGCCGAAAGGGAAGGCTTCGTAGCCGAACTCAGTCAAATTCTATGTCGGGAGTTAGAGAAAGCCGATATAAAAGCCAAGGTTTCTGGCCGGCCAAAGCATCTTTACAGCATATATCAGAAGATGGGCAAGTATAATGCGCAGGGTAAGGAGTTTGGTGATATCCATGACCTTTTTGCTCTACGTGTGTTGGTGGACTCGGTTTCAGATTGTTATAGAGCATTAGGGGTAATTCATAATTTTTGGCGTCCTATACCGGAAGAGTTTGACGATTTTATCGCTAATCCCAAGGATAATGGCTATCAAGCTTTGCATACTACGGTAATATGTCAGGGTACAACGCCAATAGAAATACAAATTCGAACCCATGATATGCATCGGGTCAACGAATATGGGGTGGCTGCTCACTGGCTCTATAAAGAAGGGAAAGGGGGTGAGCAGGCTACCGATGAAAGAGCTTGGCTACAGCAGTTTGGCAAGTGGAGGGAGGAACTTGATAGCGAGGACTTTCTGGAATCTATTAAAACCGATGTTCTTGCGGAACGGGTGTTTGTCTATACCCCTAAGGGGGAGATAAAGGAGTTGCCCCTCGGGGCAACTCCTCTGGATTTTGCCTTCCGAATTCATACGGACTTGGGCTACAGATGTATTGGGGCGAAAGTGAATGGCAAGCTGGAGCCATTGAATTATACTCTTAGGAACGGCGACGTGGTAGAGATTATGGCCAGCAGGGGTGATAGGGGTCCTAGCCTGGACTGGCTTAATCCCGAACTTGGCTATCTTAAGACGTCTCACGCGCGAAGCAAGGTTCGGCAATGGTTTAACAAACAAGAACGAAGTCAATGTATTGAAACTGGCAGGCAAATTTGGGATAAGGAGCTTAAGAGGTTAGTCGTCGGGTTGCCCAGCATCGACAAATTAGCGCGTATGCTTAACTACGGCGATGCCGATGACTTCTTTGCTGCTCTGGGTAGCGGACGCATAAATGCTTCTCAAATAGCGCTTAATTTGAGTGGGACCCTAGAGACCCATGACGAAGGAGTTGCAATTCTGCCGCCGCGGAAGGTTAGCCCTGTAAGCATCAATGTGCTGGGGGTCGGCGACTTACTTACTCGTTTGGCGAATTGCTGTCATCCCTTGCCCGGAGATAAGATTATTGGTTATATTACTCAGGGAAGGGGTATCACTGTGCACCGGAGTGATTGTCCAAATATCCTCAATGAAGAGGAGCAGGAAAGATTGATTGAGGTGGAATGGGGAGAAGTGGCACAGGTTTATCCTGTGATAATTCAAGTTGATGCCTGGGATAGAGTTGGTCTTGTCAGGGATATTAGTGCTATTATAGCCGAGGAGGGAGTAAACCTCACCGAAATAAATACGACCAATCACCACGGTGATAGTGTTACACTGTATCTTACATTGGAGGTGAAAAGTGCCGCTCAACTAAATAAAATAATGTCTAGAATTTATTCAGTGTGGAACGTAGCAAGCGTAGCGAGAAAGGAGGAATAAGTGCCAAATCGAAAGCAAGGTAACAAAGCTGCCAGGACAGCAGAGAGAAAACGGTTGCGGAACCGCTTGGTGCGCCGTAGTGTTAAGACCCTTGTAACTAAAGCGAAAAGCGCAGTTGACGCCAGGGAAGAATCGGCATATCAAAAAACGAAGTTGGCTATAAGCAGCGTAGATAAAGCGGTGAGTAAAGGAGTTATTCATAGGAATAAAGGTGCCAGGCTTAAATCTCTCTTAATGCGTAATCTAGGTAAAGGGCAGGGAGCAACTGGTTGATAACCAATGGCTGTTAAGTCGCTTTCAGCAAAGCAAGAACGAATTATCAACTTTGTCACCGAATTTTTACAGGATAGAGGTTACCCTCCTACTATCAGGGATATTGCTGCTGGATGTGGGATAAGTTCTACCTCGGTGGTAGCTTATAACCTGAATAAATTGGAACAAGCGGGATATATCCGCCGCCACAGTGACATATCTCGGGGAATTAAGTTCTTGACCCCACAGCAAAAAGGGGGGCAGCTCGTTAATATTCCCATAGTGGGGGTAATAGCTGCTGGTGAACCTATTCCAGTGCCTGCTTCTGATACAGGAAAAGTTCTTGCCACTGAGGGATTGGAAGTGAGTGAGGAATTACTTCGTGGTAAACAAGATGTTTATGCACTTCGAGTAAAGGGCGACTCCATGGTGGATGCTTTAATAGGAGATGGGGACATAGTTCTAATGGAGTATGTGAACATTGCTGAAAATGGCGATATGGTGGCGGTCTGGCTTAAGGAAGAACAGGAGGTCACACTTAAGAGGTTTTTTGCTGAGCCAAATCGCATCCGGCTGGAGCCGGCAAATAAGCGGATGAAACCCATTTATACTAGTCTGGAGAATGTCGAGATTCAAGGTCGTGTGGTGGCTGTGATTCGACGTGTTCCATAGCTTGGGACATGCGATATGACAAAAGAAAAGTTAAAAAGATGTTATCCCAATTCCAATCAGTAGGGCAAACTCTCTTTACTCAAGGATTGGTTTCTTCCCAGGGAGGTAATCTTAGCGTCAAGCTAGGAGAGCATCTGGTTATTACCCACCGGGGCAGCCCTTTGGGCTCAATTCAGGAAGGGGATCTAGTGGAGACAGGGATAAACAAGAACAATCGAGCTACGCCCCTGGCTTCAATAGAGCTGGAAGTTCATCGCTGTATCTATCGACACACTTCGGCATTGGCAGTAGTCCATGCCCATCCGCCTTATGCTGTTGCTTTGTCCTATACAGAAAGGGATATTATACCATGTGATGTGGAAGGACGGGCTTTACTGTCTAGAGTGCCTATATTAGGCACAGAAGCGGAGGCGAAGACGGAAGAGCTTGCCGGGGAGATAGCCAAGATGCTGAATAAGTATAAGGTGGTTTTGGTGCGGGGTCACGGAAGCTTTGCTATTAGCCAGTTGTTAGAGGAAGCCTGTTGCTTTACTGTTACGCTGGAGCATAGTTGCCGCCTTCTCTACCTGCTCAGGATTTTAGGGGTAGAGCCAGGGGGGAACCCCTGATTAGGATTAGGAAAGTCGGCTGTGCCCTGGATTATATCGGGGCTTTGGGGGAAACCATGTGGTACCAGTCGGAGTATTTGGGGTTTCTTCCTCGCATCACCTCGGTGAAGAGCTTTTGCAATTTGGCGGTTACTTTGCCAATGCCACCCGTGCCTATAGGGCGATGGTCAATTTCCAGGATGGGCGCTATATTGGCTGCTGTCCCGGTGAAGAAGCATTCCTCAGCCACATAAAGCTCGCTTCTGTCAACCTGCCTCTCAATTGTATCTATGCCTAACTCGTTTTTAGCTAACTTCATGACCGTATCCCTGGTGATGCCTACGAGAATGTTATCGGATGGCGGAGGAGTTATCAGTTTCCCTCGTGAAACAAGAAAGATATTCTCACCACTGCCCTCGCAGACATGTCCATCCTGAGTTAGCAATATTGCTTCATCAAAACCACTTTCTTGGGCCTCGGTTTTGGCCAGAGCGCTATTTACATAAATGCCACAAATCTTGCCTCGAGGTGGAATCATGGTATCATCCACGCGACGCCACGATGAGGTGCGGCAACGGACACCATTATCTATATCAAGGTAGGGAGGGAGTGTG
Organism: Dehalococcoidia bacterium; assembly: GCA_021160725.1. Lineage (GTDB taxonomy): Bacteria > Chloroflexota > Dehalococcoidia > GIF9 > AB-539-J10 > RBG-13-51-36. Next base: position 4,336 of record JAGHCA010000083.1, read on the forward strand.
GTCACGATAATAAAGAAATCATCCTCCAGGTTGTGGAGACGGACTCCTACAGCTTCGGAGCTTTTATAAGCTAAAGGACGGATATATACGTCCTCCCGGTAGCCACTTCTTTCCAAAAGCTCCTCAGTTAATTGACAAAGCTCATCAACGGAGTAGGGGAGATTTATTTTTAGGAGGAGGCAGCCCTCATGCATCCGCTTATAGTGGTCCTGGATTCTAAAAATGCAAAACCTTTCCTGCTCGCTATCCCAGTTGCCGCGGATGCCCTCGAAGCAAGCGGTGCCGTAGTGGAGGGCATGGGTCAGGATTCCGATTTTGGCTTCGGATAATGGCACAAATTGCTTGTGGAAAAAGGCATAATCCGGCATGTTGCTCCTTTCTACTATAATAAAGGGAGTCAATTATACTTTGTATTGTAAACCCAAAACAAGTCCTCTCCGCTCCAAATCCAAAATACTAATTTTTGACCATTTGGTCATTTGTGCTTTGATATTGTTTAGGATTTAGAAATTAGTATTTATAATTTCTGTTAGTTGTTTTCAGAAGAAATGC
>JAGHCA010000035.1 GCA_021160725.1 Dehalococcoidia bacterium
CTATCTCGGCGCCATTCTCAGCAAGCAGCTTTCTCACCTTCTCGCTGAGAACCTTAACTCCGGTCTCCTTTAAAATCCGCAGGCTCGCCTCATGAATTTGCTCTACTTCATTATCAGATAAAAAGGTTAAAACCGCCCTCATTTTCTTGGCACCTCCTTTTTTGTAGTCGATCCGATTGCATCATGGTTCGCCATGAATGCTCGACCCCGTTCATGCCGAAGGTTTACATGAACAGTCCTTCCTTTTCTGTTATGGCTCCACCATCTTTGCCGAAGCGAAGCCTATCCCGAACCAAAGGTTATAATTCTACCCCACCACAATGGACTGGAGAAAAGCTCATTAAGGTTGATGGGAAAAGATTCTCGCCAGCTTTACTTTTGATTACCCGTATATTACAAGATTGCGCAATGCAATACTAGCCCTTGTGCTGGCTGACCAAATGGATAACACTTAGTGGGATATTTTAGTAAGTTCCTTAACTGAAGGTGAAAGGCGCTACCTAGATCGTTTCAAATCGGCGCGCTGAAGGAGCTTCATTTTTTCTTTAGCTTCACCTATAGTTTCTTTGGCTATAGCTTCGGCTCGATCGGCTCCATCGGCAAGGACCTGGGTGATATAACCAGGTTTGGAGGCTAAACTAGCTCGTCTTTCTCGGAAAGGCTCAAGATTTAAAATGATACTCTCAGCCAGTATCTTCTTGCAATCCACACATCCGATGCGTGCGCTGCGACACTCTGAAGCAATTTCCTCTACACGAGCCGGCGTGAAAAAATTGTGGAGGCGGAAAATATTACATGCTTCAGGATGTCCTGGGTCGGAGCGGAACCTCCGTGACGGGTCTGTGAAGGCGGTCATCACTCGCTCCCGGATTTCCTGGGGAGAAGCAGCTATTTCAATATGGTTATCATAGCTTTTACTCATCTTTTGTACCCCATCCAGTCCCAGAACTGTAGGAAAGTTAGTTAGCTTCGCCTGTGGCTCAGGAAATACAAATCCGAAAAGGGAGTTAAAACGACGCACTATCTCCCGAGCCAATTCAAGATGAGGAAGTTGGTCCTCGCCCACAGGAACAATCTCACCCTTATAAAGGGCAATATCGGCAGTCATAAGCACAGGATACCCCACCAGCCCATAATTGACGTTATGTGGCTGCATCTTAACCTTCTCCTTAAATGTAGGAACGCGCAGCAACCAGCTTAAAGGCGTCAGCATACTGAACAAAGTGTGGAGCTCTTCCACTTGGGGAACATGAGATTGTACAAGGATGATGCTCTTCTGTGGGTCAATGCCAGCCGCCAGCCAGTCAAGCACCATCTCGTAGATGTCTTCCCGGAGGGATTCTGTGCTTTCCAGGGTAGTGAGAGCATGAATATCTACCACACAATAGACACAGTCATACTCATCTTGAAGGGCAATGAAATTCTGTACTGCTCCTAGGTAGTTACCAATATGCTGTTTGCCCGTGGGGCGGAAGCCAGAGAAAACGCGTTTTCTCATTTACTTGTGGTAAAGTTTAGCATATAGCAGAAACAGCTAACAAGGCTAAAGGCAATTAGGAAGAAGTGCTTAATACGGAATATTGGCAGCTCTCGCCGGATGGCTTATGTGATTATTGAAGGGGGAGGAGGTGCAATATTGAAGGGTGAGGGAGCTAAGCAAGCCTACGACCGGATCAGCAAGTATTATGATTACGTGATAGGAGCGTTTGGGTGAAAGTATGCAAAGATGGTGTTGGAACGCATGTTAATTGTAGAAGGGGAAACCGTGTTAAAAATCGGCTTTGGCACCGGGCACTGCCTGAAGAGGATAGCAGAATGCGTTGGTCAAACAGGAAAGGTTTACGGCATTGGTATTTCCTCAGGCATGATTGGAATGACGAAGAAAAGATTGGAGAAAGCGGGCCAGGTAAATCTGTTTCATGCTTTGTTCTGAAACTCCTCTGCAAACGACTGAAGAATAGGGTGGTGTCTGGAGGTTACAATTGTGCAACAATCCGTGTTATTACCCCTAGCCCTCTGGGCTCGCGTTGTCGGTTGAGTTAATCAGCAGTATAATCATTTGCGGATAGCCATTTTAATCGGTTTGAGGAGGTCTTAATGTATGTAACCAGGTTGGATAAAGTCGAGAAAAGTGTTCCTGAAATGGAAGGCGCTAAGGGTATCTATAAGCAGATTCCCTTATCTAGAAAAGATGGGGTTCCCACATTCTCATTCCGCGTGTTCACCATCGAGCCAGGAGGGCATACTCCGTTTCATCAGCATGCGTTCGAACATATGAATTATGTGATAAGTGGTGAAGGAATTCTGGTCGCTGAGGATGGAGGACGTGAGATAAGGGAAGGTGATTTCTCCCTGGTCTTACCTGGAGAGAAGCATCAATACAAGAACTCTTCTGAAAACCAGAATCTGGTCATAATCTGTGCTGTCTCCAAAGAATACGAATGATAATTCACGTGGTAACAATCGCTTGGTTTGTCATCTAATATTGCTGACAATTGTGGGGGGATTCATGTTCCACGTGGTGAGGAGATTGACTGAGAGTAGATCGGCGGTTAGAATTTGAGAGTAAGGCAGGCTAGCGAGCTCTAGATCCATTCATGGCTGTTATTGAAAATGACCGAGTAGAGAGATTGTGATTGTGAAGAAAGCAATCTCGGGCGTCACAATTGAGTGTGTTAGAGGTGATATAGCTTCACAGGCGGATATTACTGCGGTTGTGAATGCGGCAAATGCCCAGCTCAGGATGGGCGGTGGAGTTGCGGGTGCGATTCACCGTGCTGCTGGCCCAGGACTTAGCGAAGAATGCCGTCCTTTAGCTCCAATTAAAGTGGGGGAAGCAGTAATCACTAGTGGGCATAACCTTCCAAACCGTTATGTTATTCACTGCCTGGGTCCAGTCTATGGTAGAGATAAGCCAGAAAGCGAGCTCTTGGCAAGATGTTATCGAAATGCATTAAGGCTTGCCGAAAAGCATGAAATAGACTCAATCGCCTTTCCAGCTATTTCCACCGGTGCATTTGGTTATCCTGTAGGAGAAGCTGCCAGTGTTGCATTTAGCACTGTTTTGGAGATGGCTTCAGGGCTAAAATATGTAAAGAGAATACGTTTTGTGCTGCATAGTGAGAGGGACCTTGAAATTCATGAAAAGGTACTCCAGCAACAGCAGAGATGAAACATAATTATTGACCGGCAGTCGAAGAGGAGACTTAACAAAATATTCTGGGGCAATAATGAGTGAGTGGAGAAGCGCGATTTTGGATGTGGAAGGGCAAAATAAGAAAATGCCTGCTTAAATATAAGAGGAAGGCATTTCGTATGCTCCCCCTAATGGGGAAAGTCCCGGATTCTCGATATTGGTTGCGGTTCTGGTGTTCTAACTTTGAATTACTACCTGGCTTGCATCTTATCTTGGATTGTTAAACACCAATAATTGGTTCCTGTACGATATTAATATAAAAGTTAGAAATCTTTGCTCCTACTGTGTTTCTCCAGATTTTCAATATATGCATGATTTGCATCACTCAGCAAGGGCTTTGGTCTGGTGATGTGCCAAGACATTGTATCCACTCCAGGGGCCTAATTTCACAGAGACTTTATCAAGCATTATTGGAATAACAAACCTTATTTTATCATCAATATCAGGCAGTTGGGTCTTCAGGAAAGA
>JAGHCA010000008.1 GCA_021160725.1 Dehalococcoidia bacterium
ACCTCTTCTACTTTGTAATCTTTAAGTCCCAAAAGAATTTTGGTACCATTTTCTTGGCTCTTAGCTATTGGCGGTAAAACCTCCTTCCTTTGCTTTTCTCCTTACTCCAGGGTTTTACCACCTCTTCTCTTTTCCACACAAATCAGAATAGAGCCGGAGGTTAGGGTAACCGGAGACAAAGCGCTGCTTAACTACGCGATACCGCTACCACCAAGAGGACTAACCGTAGAGGAGATGCTAGTTCTGTCTAATGTACATTTTGGTGGAGCTGAGGGGATTCGAACCCCTGACCTCCTCCGTGCAAGGGAGGCGCTCTCCCAACTAAGCTACAGCCCCCAGGGCTAATTATTGTATCAAATACTGTGGGGCAGCAAAAGCTTTGCATTTTCCAGTTTAGAGATTAGATGCTATACTGAAGGGGAAAATAATTGCAGTCAAGAAACCACATGGAATATATCAGGGCACAGAAATGTCGAGCATAACCTTTTTAACAGCTCTCGTCGCTGGCATTTTATCTTTCTTGTCGCCTTGTATTTTACCGCTGGTCCCGGTATATATAGCCAACATAGCTGGTGCATCAGTTCTCACTCCAGCCCCTCCGGATCGAAGATATATCTTCCTCCATACCATAAGTTTCATAGTTGGTTTCTCCCTGGTTTTCACCGCTTTAGGAGCTTCTCTTGGCTTAGTAGGGGCTGCGGTGCCACAGGGAGTGTTGGACAAAGTGAGCGGCTCATTGTTAATTGCGTTCGGCATATTCCTAATAGCTGCTGCGAAGGTGCCCTGGCTTAATTATGAGAAGCGCCTTGACTTCACCAAGGCTAAAGGTACAGGTTATGCAAGGTCATTTTTAATAGGGGTAATATTCTCCCTGGGCTGGATTCCCTGTGTTGGTCCAATTCTAGGTGGCATATTAACCCTGGCAGCGAGCTCCCAGACAGCCTGGCAGGGAGTTTATCTTCTACTTGCTTACTGCTTAGGGCTGGGACTGCCTTTCATTATCGTCGGTCTAGCATTAGGGGCAGCGTCACGGTATATCAGATGGCTTAGCCGCCATGCTTTCGTCACTTCCATAGTAGCCGCAGTATTGCTCATCAGCATAGGAATTCTTATGTTGACCGGTTACCTGGAGTACCTCATGGGGTTTATGCCAGGAGGTTACCAATATGGCCAGTAGAAAGTCGAAAAAGACTTGGTTAATAGTGGCAATCTTGATTATCGCGGTTGGTGCTATAGTTGGAATCGCTGTGAATCGTAGTTCCGGCAGTCCCTCAAGCACCGCATTCAATATTAGCACGTGGGATGAAACAAGCCTGTCTACGCTAGAAGGGACTCCGTTGGTGCTTAATTTCTGGTCTATTTCGTGTCCCTGGTGCAAGAAACAACTGCCCTACCTTGAGAATGCAGCCCAACAAAGTGAAGGCGAGATAAAAGTCGTAGCCATTAATGTAGGTGAAAGTGCTTCAAGGATACAAAGCTTCTTCGGCGACTATGAACCAACCATGATAGTGGCATCGGATAGGAATAGAGAAGCTTTCGTGGATTATTGTCGGGCTTACAACAACACAAAAGGCTATATCCCATTCACATTATTCGTTGATAGCGAGGGTATAGTTCAGCATGTAAAAATTGGAGCATTTCAAAGTGAGGCGGAGCTGTGGGATACCCTGCACAACGTTTTCGGAATTACTATTCCTCAAACTCCTTAAAGACAAGAGCTGTATTAATACCACCAAAACCAAAGGAGTTGGAAAGAGCTATATTTACATCCGCCCTTCTGGCTATATTAGGGACATAGTCCAGGTCGCATTCAGTGTCCGGAGTATCACAATTCAGGGTAGGCGGTATAATGCCATCTCTGATAGTAAGAACAGTAAAAATAGCCTCTACCGCACCTGCCCCCCCCAATAAATGACCGATCATAGATTTGTTGGAACTTATGGGTATCTTTTTGCTGTGTTCTCCAAAGGCTGCCTTTATAGCTTTAGTCTCAGATATATCGTTGAGGCGTGTAGATGTTCCATGGGCGTTAATATAATCAACATCGTCGGGAGAGATACCAGCATCATTCAATGCCAGCTTCAGACAACGTGCTTGATTTTCCCAGTCAGGCTCGGTTATATGAAAGCTATCAATGTTGGAGAAGTAGCCAATAAGTTCGGCATAGATTTTAGCCCCTCTTCGCAAGGCTGACTCCATTTCCTCCAGGATAATAACCCCGGCACCCTCTCCGATTATAAAACCATCTCGGTCTTTGTCAAAGGGCCGGCTTGCCTTCTCGGGCTCATCATTTCTTCGCGATAGAGCCCGCATTTTATCGAAACCAGCGATGGCAATAGGCAGAATATAGGCATCACTTCCTCCAGCAATCATGGCATCTGCTTCGTCATACTGAATATGCCTGAAAGCATCACCAATTGAATTGTTTCCGGTGGCACAGGCAGTAACCACACACTTGCTTGGCCCCCGGGCACCAAAAGCCATGGAGATCTCCCCCGTCGCCATATTAGCTATAAATCCGGGAATAAAGAAAGGAGAAACCTTCTCTGCTCCCTCATTACAAAGAGCACAAAGGTTCTTTCCATACGTGGCCATGCCGCCAGCGCATGAACCCAGCACCACTCCTACCCTGCTGGCACTGCTTCCATTTATGGTTAACTTGGCATCATCCATTGCCATATGAGCAGCCACCAGTGCATAATGTATGAAGGGGTCTGTCCTTCTGACCTTTTTCTTATCCAGAAAATCTTCCGGATGAAAATCCTTAATCTCGGCAGCGATTTGAACGTTCAAACCGGAAGGGTCGAACCTGGTGATTCTGGTTATCCCTGATTTGCCCTGGCATAGCTTCCGCCAGGATTCCTCAACACCAACGGCTAAAGGCGTAACAGCTCCAATCCCGGTGACTACTACTCTTCTTCTCAGTCTCCTGTTCATTTTTACTCTACGATTATCCTCCGGTTCCGAAAGGCTTTTTAGGTCAATTCTGTATTCCCGGCAGCATCATGAGCAACAAAAAAAGCTGTAAGTGCTTATCCCAGCAACTACTATCTTCTAGATTTTTGCTTCGATATAGTCAAGTGCGTCTTGAACGGTCTGTAATTTTTCCACATCCTCATCGGGAATTTCGATTTTGAAAGTGTCTTCCACTGCCGAAATCAATTCAATAATATCCAGGCTGTCAGCATTAAAGTCCCCAGCAAATGACGCCTCCGGCACCACTTTTGCTTCATCAACCTCCAACAGCTCCACAACCAACTTCTTTAGCTGTTCAAAGGTTTCGTTCTCACTCATTTTGTTGCCCCCTTTCTGGCACTAATTTCTTAAGTCTTACTTAAATCATATTGTCTGAGGTGGTCCTGGTTGATTTATCATTATGATAGTTTAGCTTTGAGCCTCTAAAAATTTGCATTATATCATCTCCATACTGTCGAGACGAGTTCCAAGCTCCCCGGGCAGGACTCGAACCTGCAACCAAGCGGTTAACAGCCGCCCACTCTACCATTGAGCTACCGGGGAACAAATACCTTAGCGCAACTGCTCAAATTGCGCCGGGCTGATTTTGACATTTTTTAGGATTTTCCTCAAGATGCCCTTTCCTGAGTCCCCTCTTGAAATCCATCTTCAGCTCGCTTTATCACCAAAATGAATCTATTGTCTGGCATACCCTGTTGCTTATTTTACCTCACTCTGTGATACATAGCCTTCATCCTCAGGCAAATTCGGTTGCTGGGCAGCTTGTATAGCCAGCTCGTCGCAGCGCACATTTCCCGGGGTTCCGGCATGCCCCTTCACCCAGCTAAACTGTACCTCATGATATTCACACAGCTGCAGAAGCCTGTCCCAGAGGTCGGGATTCAACACCTTTTCCCGTTTATTGCGCTTCCATCCGTTTGCTCGCCATCTCTGAGCCCATCCTCTGGACATAGCCTTGACTAAGTACTCAGAGTCACTATACAACGTCACCTCGCATTTCTCCCTGAGAGCTTCCAGTCCAACAATCGCAGCCATTATTTCCATTCGATTATTGGTGGTCTGACGATAGCCCCCTGATAGCTCTTTTCTGTGACCTTGGTAGATGAGTATCGTTCCATACCCACCTGGGCCAGGATTTCCAATGCATGCGCCATCTGTGTACATAATCACACGCTTAACTTTTCCCATTGTAGCTTTTGTTTCGACATCAAACCTTCCACCCCGCTAAAGTCACACCTTCGGTACATTGGGGTGCCTCGAGATTTTAACCACCTCTCGTGTAAGCTTAGTTCCCCTTCCCCGAACGAAAAACCTACCAGAGCTCTGGTGTTTCTCCTTTTAGTCTGGCTGCCGGGCCAGGATTCGAACCTGGGCTAAAGGATCCAAAGTCCTCTGTGCTACCGCTACACAACCCGGCACTAACATCTACAAAAATCTCCGCTTTTGCCGGAACCTATTTGCTATTATATTTATATTCTTTACTCCGCTGGTGCCGAAGGTCGGACTCGAACCGACACGGGGGTTGCCCCCCAACAGTTTTTGAGACTGTCGCGTCTACCATTCCGCCACTTCGGCATACTTACCATGGTATACTCGCTTCCCCTTAAGTCTTTACACCGACCCCTTCTTTGCCAGAGGGCGTTCCGCTACAACCCTGGTGCCGCCCTACAATATCATAGCTGGTGCCGAGGAGCGGAGTCGAACCGCTGACACGCGGATTTTCAGTCCGCTGCTCTACCACCTGAGCTACCTCGGCATCAAGGATATTGTAGGTTTTCCCCATCTTAGTGTCAAGCAAGCGTATTGCAAGTATATTCGGGCCTGGTTAACCACCGCTCTGAGCAGGAGGAGCGCCGAACCATCTCACGAACAGCCTGTGCTTTTCGTAAGGTACCGCTCATTTAAAATCAAACTCAGCCGTGGTTTCTAAAAAATTGCCGGTTCTTTGGGACTTGATTCAGCCTGGGGTACCAGGCTTAACCAGTGGAACCTTAGCAACACAAAGGGGACATTGTTCAGGTGTATAAACTGTGGTGGGAGCACGAAGACAACTGAAGAAAGGCAGGTCGAAGTCCAAATTTCTCTCACTGCGGTTGACGAGCACCCCAACACCAATGACAATCCCCCCCAGTTTATCTATGGCACTTATCGTCTCTCTGACTGAGCTTCCTGTAGTCAGGATATCATCAACAACAAGAACATGTTCACCGGGTAAAATTTCAAAATCGCGCCGAAAAACTCGTACCTTGCCTTCTTTTTCGGCAAAGATGCTTCTCGTTCCCAATTGACGAGCAGTTTCAAAGGCAATAATAATACCTCCGGTGGTCGGTCCGGCCACTACATCTATTTTTTGTCCCTTAAAGTGTTGGGCGATAAAGCGACACAGCTTCTCAGTAAGATGCGGGTGCTGCAGGATGCGAAACTTTTCCCAGTAAACAGGCGAGTGCAATCCTGAGGCAAGTAAGAAATGGCCCTCCTTTATTGCACCAGCCGCTTTGAATATCTCTAGCACATCGTCACTCAAATTGCACCCCAAACGAATAGATAGCTATCATTTCTTGCTCGTCTTCTACGTTCAACTCAGGATATCTATAATGTGCGACTACACCCCAACTGCCTGGTGGCCAGTAGGCAAACCAGGCTTTACCAATAATATCATCCCGGTTTACTGTCCAGTTATTATGTGAGTCGTTGCTGTTATTGCGATTATCGCCGAGGACAAAGTATTCGTCCTCAGGAATCTCTTTAGCAGGCATCTCATAGCTTGGCGGCGCCATGATATATTCCTCATCCAGAGGGATGCCGTTGATAAAGACCTTGTTATCCCTAATCTCCACAATGTCGCCGGGCAGGCCAATAACGCGTTTAATGAAAGGATGTGGGGAATCGAACGGTGGGTCAAAGACTATTACATCTCCCCGCTGTGGGTCGGAGGAGCGGTAACTCGCCTTGCTGACCATAATGCACTCGCCGTCATGAACATTAGGTTCCATACTGGTCATTACCACAGTATAGCTCTGCACATTTAGTTGAAGGGCAACAAAAACAGCTACGGCAATGAGAATAGTTATGCCGACTTCACGAAAAATTTTCATCAGCGATGGTTTATTCTACCATACACCATAACACCAGTTTGTTCGAGAACATCTTTAGCTTCCTCCACAATCCTTTCCAGCAATTCATCGCTCAAAATTTTTATGCTGGGTCGCTTTATTTGTCTATCCTCCATTACGTCCTCATTTCTAATCTGGGATGATATTGCCTCTACTCTTCTTAATCTCTTCACAATCTAGCACGCCGGGCTGGTTTCCCGATTCCTCATAAAGAGGAGCAGACAGTACTGGCTAAATAGCATAGTTTTTTAGCACCTTGTTCGTCATATTATATTACTGTGCTCGCTGGCTCGTCAGGGTGCCTGAGCAACAAAGCTAAACCTGCTGTTATGAAAATCACCACTGCTCCCATAATGATACTCAGTTGGTAACTTCCTGTAATGTCAAAGATATATCCAGCCAATAACGGGCTAATTCCTGCCCCAATACCCCAGCTGGCATCTAATATTCCATAAATGCTACCCAGATATTTCAGCCCGAACCAGTCGGCAATTATTGCTGAAAACAATCCCAAGCCGCCCCAAGAAAAGCCAATAATAATGGAAAAAACATAGAATTCCCACGGCTCTCTCGCTCGCAAAAGCCAGAGCATCATCAACCCCATGACAAGGAGGGAAATGATAAGAGGTTTCTTTCTCCCAACTCTGTCCGAGAGATAGTTTATCACCAGTACACCCACTACGTAAGCGGCACCACTAAGGCCGATGACATTAGCAGCGGTCATCTCGCGGATACCAAAGCCAACCATGTATGCCTTCAGATGAACCCAGATGCCGAAAGGCAAAGCAAAAATGGCGCTCAGAGCGAACAATAGCCAGAATTGTTTTGTTCTCAGTGCTTGCTTGATTGTAAAACCTCTTATATTAGATATGCGTTTGTCATTCCCTGTATTCTTTACGGTGCCTTTCATATTATCGGGATAAAGTCCTTTCTCAGCAGGGTCAAGGCTTGTGAATCTGGATGCGGGGAGGCCTATAGTGCAAATAAGACCGGCTATGATTAGATAAGAGATGCGCCAACCTAATTTAATGATGAGAAATTGACTAAAGGGCGGCATGATGAACATTCCTATGCCCGTTGCACCTTTTGTGATTCCTAACGCCATACCCCTTTTCCTTACAAACCAGTGGCATACAGTTGAGATTACTGGCACCCAGCCAAATGATGCTCCAACGGCTATTATCACTCCGTAAGCAACATACAATTGCCACAGTGTGCTGACGACGGACATCAGCGCACAGCCGATACTTACGACAATAACTGAAATCGTGAGCATTAGCCTGGGACCATATCTATCGTTCAACCTGCCGGTCAGTATGCCCAAGGTGCTGCTGACTACATAAAACAAGGCATAGCTTCCAGACACCTCTGTCCTTGTCAGGGCTAGATCCCGGTACAGTTCTGTGAAAAAAATGCCGAAGGACTCATGAAAACCCCACTGCAAAGCCAGAATCACAGAGGCTGCAGCTATCACTATCCAGCCATAGAAAATACCGGTTTTAGGTTTTTCAGTCATATTTCTCCCTCAAAAAATACGCAGCACAGGTATCCGAATTTTCCCGTCCTGCAGCATCGCTTTGCTCAAGGCAGAGGTTGGTCGCCCGATTACGCCAGGGACAAGAACACAGCGGAGTTCTGCATTCCCAGGAGCTGATATCTCAGACAGGCCCGCTGGATATGCTCAGAAAAGGAGATGCACTTGCACCAATAAGCTATCACAGTAAGAAGATGCGCCCTGCCCGCACTTACGATACTCTTGATATTTTAGTATAGCTTAGCTCATTTCATCAAATTTCGTTGTGCAACCTCAATAATTCTGCGCAATTCCTGTGCCACACCAGATTCCAGAGGAAATAGTTTATGGTCAGACAATATCCATCTCCAGGAAACCAACAGCGCTGACAGATACAGCCCGCCTGTATATGTCCGGGATATCCCACCTCTGAAGCAGTACTTGTGCCTGGTTTGACAACATCTGGGGGGTAATATAGCATTAGCTAGAGCCAGGGGGTTTTTGGATGAACAACGAACTACGACGCAGTGGACATACCCCTCAAAAAGACTGAACGCTACTATGAAAATCTCAGTCATTGTTCCCATTTACAATGTTGAGCCGCGGCTTCTCGGAGCGTGTCTGGACTCGGTTGCGAAACAGACACTTCGCCGCCAGGAATATGAAATCGTTTTGGTTGATGACTGCTCCACCAATAAAGATACACTCGCTGTAATCGACGCATTCACAAAGGCTACGCCCAATGTGAAAGTCGTGCGGCATAAAGAAAACCTCGGTCTTAAC
>JAGHCA010000078.1 GCA_021160725.1 Dehalococcoidia bacterium
GCTGACGCCTCTCAGAGCAACTCTTAACGGCAAGCTGATGAGCCGAAGGTTCTTCAGGTTTTTGGAAAGGATTTACCCCCGGGTGTGATAGGGAATTTCTGTTTTATCTTTGAGGTGTAGCCATCGTACACCTTGTCAGAAATCTCGCCTGTTTTCCAGCGCTTGCCCCAGGGTCAGGTCGTCAGCATATTCCAACTCGGCACCAAAGGGCAAGCCACGAGCTAGGCGGGTGACGCGGATGCCTAGAGGCGTGATAATCTTTTGGAGATACATAGCCATGGTTTCGCTCTCTACATTGGGGTTGGTTGCGACAATCACCTCAGTTACTGAGCCATTTTGTAGACGAGCCAGAAGTTCCTTTATCTTTAGCTTTTCAGGCCCTATGCCGTGTGCCGGGTTGATAGTTCCATGGACTACATGATAAACGCCGTTATATTTCCCAGTTCGCTCTAAAGGAAGGATATCTGAAGGTTTTTCTACAACACAAATTTTAGAATGGTCACGTTCTTTATCTTGACAGATGAGGCAGGGGTCACAATCGGTGTTGTTAAAACAAATTGAACAAAGCTTTATTTTTTCCTTTAATGTCAAAATAGCCTCGGCTAAAGCTTTAGCTTCTTCATCAGAGCTACGCAGGAGATGATAAGCTAGCCTTTGGGCGCTCTTGGGCCCAATGCCGGGCAGCTTATTAAATTCCTCAACTAGCCTGGCTACAGGCTCAGCAACAAATCTCATTTTCCTGATCCTTTACCCCTATGAAATCAGGGCTGTTCGGAGCATAGCGAGAGCCCCATGTCTTTGGTAGCTCCGATTTCATCGGAGATTCCTAGAATAACCCTGGTATATTGAAACCACCGGTTAAACTGCTGAGATGCTCGTTAACAAGTTCCTGCGACTTGGAGATAGCTTCGTTAACAGCAGTCATAACCAAGTCTTGTAATAACTCAATATCTCCAGATTCTATTACTTCAGGAGATATCTCGATAGAGTGAATCTTCTGATGCCCGTCAGTCACCACTTTGACGGCACCACCTCCACTGGTTGCTTCCACAGTGATGTTGCCTAATTCCTCTTGGGCTTTAGCCAACTTTACCTGAAGTTTCTGGGCTTGGCGCAATATTGATTTATCCATCTACCTCCTTTCCTTGAGCAGTACTATAGCTCCTCATCTCTGATTCTGGCTCCCATTTCCAGAGCAGCTTTAATTACCGGATTTTGTGTTCTCATCTGGGATGGAACTTCCCTTTTATAATCAACTAAAATACACCGTATCTTGTAGGGCTGACCAAAAACCTCCTTGAGCTTTTTTTCTACCAGATATCGGTATTTGGAGTCTTCGATTTTCTCCTTGTGGAAGGAATAGTAGAAACCTAATACCAGTGTATCATCCTCAAGGGCTACAGGGTCACAAGCGCTACGCAGAAAGGCGTCCAGGTTGCCACTGGAACCTTCCCCTCGCAAAGATTTAATGAACTCCCGCCAGCGGTTGCGGATGTAATCAATGTTCTGAGAAATCTCTTCGTTTGGAATCTCAGTCTCGGCTCCGTCAGGCTTTGTTGCTACAGGAACTTCTCCTGGGTCCTCAGCCCCGACTCGGTTGGGCTCCGGTGCTGCAGGAGGAATCTCAGGCTCGACCCTGTCGGAGGGTTCAATTATTTCAGCGGCGTCTGCTATCTCTGAAGGTCTAGTTGTAGTCGGCTGCTCATGTTCTGTGGGGGGAGATAAAGCACAATCTAGTAAAGCTAATTCTAAGGGCAGGGCGGAGTAATTATCACTCCGAAAGTCTATGGCGGAGAAAGATTTAACTGCCTTAAGTAGGTAATTCATCGTGGCACTGGCTGCAAGGCTACCCATCTCAGCTAAATCTTCGCTGGTTATATCCAGAGCCTCTTCGCATCGTGATTTAACCAGCAGCAATCCTCGAAGGTATTCTACCAAGCCCAGATTAAACTGACGGAGGTCAACACCATCGCCATTGAGGTTATTTATGACTTTTAGCCCATCAGCCACATCCCTATTGACTATACATCGTGCTAGTTGTCTAACCCGTGAATCCCAGCCGATGCCAAGCTCTGTTTGGACCTTAGCAAGCTCAATTTGGTTGCCATAGTAAGCAATCATCTGTTGCAAAATATTTTCAGCATCTCGAAGGCTCCCGGTAGCGGCCCGAGCAATAAGCTCTAATGCGCCAGGCTCGATGTGAATTCCTTCCTTCTCACATATTAGCTTGAGTTTATCCATTATCTCGGTTTGTCGCAGGCGATGGAAATTAAACCGTTGACATCTCGATACGATGGTGGATATTACCTTGTGTGTTTCTGTGGTAGCTAAGACAAAAATTACATGTCTGGGTGGTTCCTCTAATGTCTTCAACAGGGCATTGCAAGCCGCCTCGGTAAGCATGTGGACTTCGTCTATAATATATACCTTGTAGCGAGCGAGACTAGGAGAGTAATTTGCCTTTTCCCTCAGGCTACGGATTTCGTCAATGCCACGATTGCTGGCAGCATCTATCTCTATTACATCCAAAGCCCTGCCCTCAGTGATTGAATGACACATATCGCAAGCATTGCACGGTTCGCCACCTGCTTGATTAGGACAGTTGACTGCTTTGGCTAAGATGCGTGCCGTGCTGGTTTTGCCTGTACCTCGCGGGCCGCAAAAAAGATAGGCATGAGATATCTTTCCACTCTCTACAGCATGACGCAGGGTCTGAGTGACAGGCTGTTGTCCCAGGACCTCGCTTAAGGTCTGTGGCCTCCACTTGCGGTAAAATACCTCAGAAGCCATATGCCTTTTATTATACACCCCTTCACCCAATTCCTAAAGGAGATTTTTGCCCAAAATCGCTAGGAACATATCAACTTTTATAGCATATGCTTTGGATATCGCGATGGCACGACAGAAGCAGGATTTTCTGAGGCGGAACTCTACATCAGTGACGCTAAATAACTAGCCGTAATTGCCTGCCTTATCAGGCTTGGGCACCGAGTTCTAAAAACTTTTATTTGCTGATTTGCTTCTCAGCCCAGTTGCCTGCCCAGGGTACCTTCCACATTTTACCGGTTCCCGCCTGAATCACAAGGATAATCCATAATATGGCCATCATGATCCAAATAATAGTGCCAAGGACTCCGGCAAAAACCGCAAGGCCGGGTGAAAAAGTCGCGAATGCAATCGCTCTGAGTATCGTACTTAGGATAAGATGTGCTGCGGTCAGAACACCGAAGGTCATAATGGATTGCCAGGCGTGAAATTTAACGAAGATGCTTTTCTTTTCCAGGACGATGAAGACTATTCCTGTTATCCAGCCAGCCACGTAGCAAAGAAGACCGGCAACATTGGCTGACAAACCTGTGCTGCTCTCCGCTTCGGGCTTAGCTGCACCTTCAGTTAACGTTGGCGAAACAGCGAGGACGGCACCACACTTAGAGCAAAACTTAGCCTCCTCAGGATTTTCTGCACCACATTGAGAGCAGAACATAGTCACCTCCTTACGTTAACTCTATATTACATCTTAAGGGCGTGTCAATAGCCGATTTTTTACCAGTCGAGTGTTAGAGAGGAGACCGTATTCTTCTTCTTCACGGAACTCGCCCATAGCACCGTCAATTCATGGGAATGGGGAATAGAGCTCTACAGGTTAACGAGCACAATTTGTATAAGGTGAAGAAGAGTTTTACGGAAGAACTGGCTCGTTTGTTTGCTCAAGATTTAGTATTCGCTGCTTTGTTTAGAGCATGCTCAAGGGCTTCATCGATACTCTTTACGAATATGAATTGAAGATCTTCCTTAACCTCTTTGGGGATTTCTTCTAAATCCTTCTCGTTTTCTTTGGGTAAAATCACCTTTTTGAGGCCGGCACGGTGAGCTGCCAGAACCTTATCTCTAATGCCGCCTACAGGGAGGACTTTGCCTCTCAAGGTGATTTCACCGGTCATCCCAACGTCTTTGCTCACCAGATGCTTGGTCACCGCCGAAGCCAAGGCTACTGCCATAGTGATGCCAGCAGATGGGCCATCTTTGGGAATAGCGCCGGCAGGAACATGAATATGAATGTCATTATTTGCGTAGAAGTTCTTGGGAATGTCGAATTTGGGTTGCTCACAGGCAGTGAGAGTGCGAACATGAGTGAGGGCAGCCTTGGCTGATTCCTGCATGACATCACCCAGTTTGCCGGTGAGAATAAGATTGCCCTTTCCAGGAACCGTGGTAGCCTCAACAAAGATGACATCGCCGCCGGCCGGCGTCCATGCTAAACCTGTAGCCACACCTACTTCGTCAGCTTCTTCAGCTATTTCATAGCGAAATTTTCTGGCACCGAGAAAATCGTGAAGCTTGTCTGCTGTGATTATAGTTGGCTCTTTCTTTCCTTCAGCGATTCGACGAGCTATCTTACGGCAGATAGTGTCGATTTCGCGTTCCAGGTTTCTCAGTCCTGCCTCCCTGGTGTAATTCCGAATAATACCGAGCACAGCTTCATCTTCGATCTCAAGTTGCTGTGTCGTCAGCCCATTTTCCTTAAGCTGCTTGGGGATGAGAAATTTCTTGGCAATGTGAAGTTTCTCATTCTCGGTATAGCCTGGTAGCTCAATTACTTCCATTCTGTCCAGTAGAGCGGGAGGAATAGGGTCTACTATATTGGCCGTGGTGATAAACATTACTTGGGATAAATCAAAGGGAACATCAAGATAATGGTCAACAAAGGAATGGTTCTGCTCAGGGTCAAGGACTTCGAGCAAGGCTGCTGATGGATCACCCCGAAAATCTGTACCTACCTTGTCAATTTCATCGAGCATGAATAAGGGATTATTAGACTCGGCGCGTCGCAAGCCCTGAATAATCCTGCCAGGTAAGGCACCGACGTAAGTCCGACGATGTCCTCGGATATCAGCTTCGTCCCTGATACCGCCGAGGGAAATGCGGACGAATTTCCTTCCCAGAGCGCGGGCAATGGACTGACCAACCGAGGTCTTGCCGGTGCCTGGAGGTCCAACGAAACATAGGATAGGTCCTCTCATGTCAGGCTTCAGTGTTCGCACCGCCAGGTAATCGAGTATCCTTTCTTTTACCTTGTCCAAATCATAATGGTCCTGATCAAGAACTTGAGAGGCCTGGCTGATATCCAGGTTATCTTCAGTGCATTTTGACCATGGGAGATTTAGCAGCCAATCGAGGTAGGTACGCGATACGGTATATTCTGCGGCTGCTGGTGGCATCTTGGTCAGGCGATTGAGCTCCCGCTCTGCTTCCTTGCTCGCTTCAGCAGGGAGTTTTGCCGCAGCAATCTTCTCCTTGAGTTCATTTATCTCTATTGTTCGTTCATCGGCTTCCCCTAACTCTTTCTGTATTGCCTTGAGTTGTTCTCGAAGGAAAAACTCCCTTTGAGCCTTGGTCATCTCCTCCTTAGCTTGAGATTGAATTTTACTTCCTAATTCCAAAACTTCTAGTTCGCGGTTGACAAATGTAGTGAGCTTTCTTATCCGCTCAGCCACATCAATAGCCTCCAAAATTTCCTGCCTTTCTTCAAGTGCAAGATTGATATGAGCAGCGACGAAGTCGGCCAAGCTTCCGGGGTCAGGCATGTTCAGAACAGCAATATTCAACGCACTAGGTAAATTAGGCGCCAAGTCAACAACCTTTTGGAAAAGCCCGGTTAGGTTTCTGACAAGAGCCTCAAGCTCGGCTGTCTTCTCTATTTTATCCTCTATTACCTCAACTTGGGCCTTCAAATAAGGTTGAACCTGAGTAACTTTCTTCAATCCGATTCGAGAAAGCCCTTGGAAGAAAACTTGAACTGAATTATTGGGCAACTTAAGCATGCGAGCAATAATAGCAGCAGTACCTACGGAATAGAGGTCAGTAGCTTCCTGTGAATCCGGCCGCTGGGCGAAAAAGCCAACGAGTTTATCGCCAGAAGCAGCGTCATCTATGAGCTTAAGTATTTTCTCCTCCGCTGTGGCTAGGGGAACAATAAGAGAAGGGTAGACGACAATTTCATTTTGAGGAAGGATAGGTAATTCCTCAGGGATGCGGAATTTTTCCTCCTTCGTCCCCTTCCGTTCTTTACTGTTGGTAACAACCATCATTATTCCTCACTAACTTGCTCGTATATTCACACGACGTGACTTTTCTTCATTCCGCTTAGGCAAGACGACTTCCAGGATGCCAGCTTCATAAAAAGCTTTAATTTTGTCCACATTTACATTCGCGGAAAGGGTGATATTCCTTTCAAATGGCCCCCATGCAATCTCCATCTGGGAGTAAATTCGCTTAATACCTCGCTTGATATCTTTTCTTATGCCTCTGATAGTTAGGATGTTATGCTGAACGGTTACTTCAATCTCATTTTCGCTGACCCCGGCTAATTCAATCAGGACTACTATCTCGCTATCGGTTTCAAAAACATCAATTGCTGGCTGCCAGGCTTTGGGAGCAAAATGTACTGAAGGAGGTTTACGATTAGCAACTTCATCTATCAACCGCTCCATCTCTTTTTGCATAGTAACAATTACTTCGGACCAGTCTCTTCGTAACTCGATCATCTTGTATCTCCTTCTCCTCATCGGCTACAGGGCAAATAA
Source organism: Dehalococcoidia bacterium (assembly GCA_021160725.1). GTDB lineage: Bacteria > Chloroflexota > Dehalococcoidia > GIF9 > AB-539-J10 > RBG-13-51-36. Next base: position 6,585 of record JAGHCA010000078.1, read on the forward strand.
TGGATGTTCTCTCCGATGATAATGATACACCACGTTTTAATAAAGTGCGAACTCCAGGATATCTCGTCACGGTAAAGTTCCCCACAAAATTGCCAAAACAACCTGGCGAATCATCCTTACAGCAATAGCAACTAAAATTACTTCTTCTCCCTTAGCTCAGAGAAGAATCTCTGGCACCCTTCGTAGAGTTTACATTCAGTGAATCTCAATTGTTGTCGCAGAATAGTGCAAATCGGCAAGTCTAGGATGACAAGCTGACCACGACCGAGTGTTACTGATGTGAAGAAAATTTTCTGCTCACGGGGTTTCATCTTGTCGGAAGACCCAGGTGACCGAAACGACGCTATCATCCTCGCCTAAGCTCATTAACCTGGCTCCCCGTCCACCTCTGCCCTGAATTGAAACCTGCTCCATAGGAATGTTCACCACGTTGCCCCTACTGGATAACATCACTAAGGAGCCTTGCGGAGATACAAGCTTGGAAGCAACTAGATTACCGGTTTTCGGACTAACTCTGTAAGCTCGCACTCCTTTGCCCCCCCTATTGTGAGTAGGATAATTCTTTACTGGGGTCAGTTTGCCAAAACCTTTTTCGGTCACTGTGAGCATGTAAGCGTCGGGAAAAACAATCCCCATGCCAATAGCATAATCGTCAACAAGACGTATGCCACGTACACCGCCACTCGTTCGAGACGCAGTCCTCAGGTTTTCAACCTTAAATCTAATGGCCTGCCCATTCCGACTCACCAGCATGACCTCATCTTCATCGGCAACTACACCGGCTGAGATAAGCTTATCTTCATTTCTAAGCCCCATAGCAATAATGCCGTTTCTTCTTATAGAGGCAAATGCGCTTAGGGGAGTCTTTTTGATCGCGCCCCCCCTGGTAGCCATTAGTAAAAACTTATTGGAGGGAAAGCCTGCCAGAGATAATAGCACAGTTACTTCATCTTCCAGGTCAATGGGTAGCAAATTCACCAGGGCTGTTCCTTTGGTTGTGCGAGATGAATCCTCGGGAATCTCGTAGCACTTAAGACAGTACACCTTGCCAGTGCTGGTAAAGAAAAGCACATTATCATGGGTGTCGGCTGTCAGAATATGGTTCACTGTATCGCGATCCCTGACTACCATTCCTATGACGCCTTTTCCGCCACGGCGTTGTAACCGATAAGTGCTGGCAGGAATTCTCTTAATGAATCCCTTGCTAGTCAGGGTAACCACCATTGTCTCATGAGGGACAAGGTCTTCTGTGCGAAATTCTTCGATTTCCTCTGCTTTTATCACGGTTCGCCGAGCATCGCCATATTTGGATTTAAGCTCCTTGGCATCCTGGGCAACGAGTGATAATACTTTCCGGGGATTAGCTAATAAATCCTCAAGATAGGAAATATTCTTTATGACAGAGGCATATTCCTCAGTTATTTTGTCCTGCTCCAGCTTAGCCAATCTACGAAGCGGCATATCGAGGATAGCTTGCGCTTGAATCTGTGACAGAGTAAAAGCTGCCATCAAGTCGGTACGAGCGGACTCTACAGTTTGAGACTGTCGAATAACCTTGATTATCTGATCAAGATTATTGAGAGCAATTCTGAAGCCCTCGAGGATGTGAGCTCTCTCCCTTGCCTTATTAAGCTCAAACCGAGACCTTCTGGTAATGACCTGGAAACGAAAGTCAATATAAGTAGTCAGCGCCTCTTTAAGATTAATTACCTTAGGTTGTGCATCAACTAAAGCAACCATATTGATAAAAAAGGCGGACTGCATTGCAGTATATTTGTAGAGATTATTTAGCACTTGTCGAGTTTGTGCTTCCTTTTTGAGTTCGATAACGATACGCATTCCTTCCCTGTCTGACTCATCGCGCACCTCGGCTACCCCTGAAACTCTCTTTACTTTAACCAGTTCAGCTATCCTCTCTACCAAAGCCGCTTTGTTTACCTGATAGGGAAGTTCAGTAATGACTATTTGTCTCTTACCTCCCTTACCAGTTAGTTCGGTGGTTTTAGCCCGGAGTATAATTTTTCCGTGCCCTGTAGTATAAGCATTGTCTATGCCCTCTTTTCCCCAGATTATCCCACCAGTGGGAAAATCGGGACCTTTTACCAGCTCTATCAGTTCCTCTGCAGTGGCTTGGGGATTATCAATCAGATAGACAATGGCATCACATATTTCAGATAAGTTATGTGGAGGGATATTGGTTGTCATGCCCACAGCGATGCCTGAAGAACCACTAACTAACAAGTTAGGTAACCTAGCTGGCAATACAGAGGGCTCCTGGAGAGAGCTATCGAAGTTGGGAACAAAGTCGACGGTGTCTTTTTCAATGTCGAGTAACATTTCCTCGGCGATTTTAGAAAGACGAGCTTCGGTATATCTCATCGCTGCTGGTGGGTCATTGTCAACGCTGCCAAAATTACCCTGCCCATCAACTAAGGGATATCTCAGAGAAAAATCCTGAGCCATGCGTACCATAGCTTCATATATCGGGGCATCTCCATGGGGATGATACTTTCCCATGACTTCACCAACAATGCGGGCACTCTTCTTATATGGGCTATTGTGCCGTAATCCTAAGCCATCCATGGCGTACAGAACACGTCGCTGTACTGGCTTCAAACCATCACGTGCATCGGGTAAGGCTCGGGAAATGATGACACTCATAGCGTAGTCGAGGTATGAGCTTTTCATTTCCTCTTCGATATCTATAGGTTTTACCATTGCGACTTCCATCAGGTCTCGTCTCCTTCTTGTCTGTCTTCGCCAACGACGGTGAAACCTTCGGGTAAAGACTCCTCTTCGCTGCTAGGATATTCTTCTTCCTCAAAGTATTCAAACTCAGGAGAGATCTCACTTTCTTCAGTGACGATTCCTCGCCTGAGCAGGCTTTCTTTAATACGCGTACGCAGGTGTTCTTCGGCTTTAACAGGAAAAGAAGGGCGTCCCACCTGGCTGGGATGTTGATACACTTCTTTAATGAGCACCTGCACTTTGTTTTCTTCTACATTGAGGATTGCCGCATCGTATTTATTGCCACCTTGCATTAGTTGAACGAGGCGCAATCCTTGTTTCGGCTCCGCTTCTCCCAAATATTCTCCGTCCTCGTTTTTCACAATTAGCTGTCGTCCTCTCGTTTCTAAGTATACTTGGTCGCCAAATCCCATTTTAGCTAAGGTATCACGTGAAGCCAGGTTGTGAAGATCGACTATCCCAGCCCTGCCCATCTCAGTTATAAAAAGATCAAGAGCAACTTTTCGAACTTGACCTCTCCGCGGCGAAGCTTTCTGAACATTGTTGCTCAAGGTTGTCATAGATTCTGACAAACTGGTTAAGCGAGCAAGGTTTTTCTTAGCAATGGTATTATCAGGGGCGAGCTCCAAAGCCTTTAAATAGGCTTCCTTGGCTCCGTCAAAATCTTCTAGTTCTGTTAAAGCTCGGCCAAGACGATTATAAGTCTCAGCATCGGCGGGGAACTGCTCAATTATATTTCGGTTGACTGCTGCGGCTTCCTCCCACCTACCTTGAAGAGCTAAATTTATAGCTTCCTTGGTTAGTTGCTGTTTTAATCGAGTCTCTTCTCCCTTTCGCTGTTGGTAGAATGCTATATCCATTTCCATAAACTTACGATGTCAAGCCAAGATTGTCAAGTTTTCATTGGCAAGCTCAGGGCTGGACTTTCTCCAGTTCAAAAGCTTGATGTAATGCCTGAATGGCATCCTTAACCCTATCCTCAGAGATGATGCAGGTTATTCTCATCTCTGAAGTCGTAATTAGCTGGATGTTTATTCCCTGTTCATAGAGTGTGCGAAACATTCTGGCAGCATAGCCCGGTGCATTTTGTATGCCAGTACCTACGATGCTAACTTTTGCCGACGTAGAATCGGCAACACATTGCGTACCTCCCACAGATTTAACCACTGGTTCCACGATGGACATCGCCTTAATTAGATCACCACGAGCCACTGTAAACGTGAGGTCAGTAATATTATCGATGCTGGCATTCTGGACGATATTGTCTATATTTATATTTGCTCTAGCTAAGGGTTCGAAGATTGCCGCAGCAATACCAGGATGGTCGGGGACGCCAACGATGGTGACTTTAGATACATTGGTATCATAGGCAATCCCCCTTACCTTATTTCTTACTTCCATAGAGACCTCCTTACGAATGATGGTACCCGGGCTATCGCTAAAGCTGGAAAGCACCAAAATGGGCACATTGTACACTGCTCCCAATTCCACCGCTCTGTTGTGCATTACGCTGGCTCCACTGCTAGCCAGTTCCAACATCTCCTCGTAGCCAATTTCCTTCAATTTCCTGGCACTGGGAACAAGGCGAGGGTCAGCAGTATAGACACCATCAACATCAGTATATATCTGGCACATTTCGGCGTTCAGACTGGCAGCGAGAGCAACTGCCGTTGTGTCGGAACCACCGCGGCCCAGGGTGGTGATATCCATTTCTTGATTCACGCCTTGAAACCCGGCCACAATGACGATGTTTCCTTTTTCTAACTCATTGACCACTCGTTTTGGATTGATGCGGAGAATACGGGCGCGGCTGTAACTAGAATCGGTGTGGATGCCTGCCTGAGCGCCGGTAAGACTGACTGCCTTGTAACCCAAACTCTCCAAAGCCAGGGCTAATAGTGTGCTGGAAACTAGCTCCCCGGTGGACAAAAGAACATCGAGTTCCCTATCACCAGGCTGTTCGTTAACCTGGTAAGCCAGTTTAATCAAATTGTCGGTGGTGTCTCCCATAGCCGAAACAACAACTACCACCTGTTTTCCTTCGTCTTTTACTCTGGTGACGCGGCGAGCTACATTCCTAATCTTTTCGGCATCAGCTACTGAGGTGCCACCATACTTCTGAACAATCAGTGCCATCTCTTTACCTCTATGTTTGCCTATTTTACTTTAGTCAACTCCACTACTTGACCTAGAATGTTTGTGACATGCGGGTAAACCGGAATTGCTGTCTTTCCATCCCACCACATGAAATCACTAAGCTCATTTTCTCAAATGAACATGTCCATCCGCCTCGACTAAGAACACTCTATGTTCATTTACCTTCCCACGGTAATTAAATATTCGAACTACCTTTGTCGCTCTTAACCCGGTCTCCTCGTATAATTCTCTCGCAGCTGCACTCAGGGATAGTTCGCCATGGTGTACTCCGCCACCGGGCAGCGAAAAGTGATGCTTACCCTGATCTCTAACTAATAAAACTTTATCCTCTCTTATTACAACCGCGGTAGCTCTTCTGCGCAAATGTCCCATCACAGTGTCTCTCTATTCTTGTAGGGCATCACATTTATCATGACTCCACAAGCTTGCCCATAATATTATAGCCTTCCTGGATAAAAACGCCTGTGCTTTTAGCCTCTGCTTCGGTGAATCTCTTCGCCCCGCCCCGACTTGTCGGGGTGAACCCAGGTCCCCAGAGTACAAACGGAACAGGGTCGGCAACATGGGTTTGAATCTCGATCGGTGTGGAATGGTCAGGCAGAATTAACACCCGGAGGGCAGTTTTATCCCAGGAACGAAGTCGAGCCACAATCTCTTTATCTACCTTCTGAATAACCTCTATTTTGTCTTTAAACAGGCCGGCATGAGCGGCTTCATCGGTTGCTTCCACATGGATAACCACCATGTCATATTTCTCAAGTGCTTCTAGGGCGCCAATGGCTTGGGCAGCGCAATCATTGTTGAGGTCGCCAGTGACACCATGGATATCCAGCACTTCCATACCTATCATTCGGGCCAAACCCCGCATAATATCAACTCCGGATGTCAGGGCAGCATCAAGTCCATAGGCCTCTTTGAAGGCTGGCATATCAGGTATTTTACCGCTGCCCCAGAAAAGCCAGATCATGGTAGCTGGAATATCGCCGCGCGCCTTTCGTTCTATGTTTACAGGGTGGTCACGGAGCACAGGCTGAGAGCGTATCATAAGCTCTCTTAAAAAGTCGCTCCCAGGCCCTTTGGGGAAGAATTCGGCGATAGCTTTGTCATGAATATCATGCGGCGGGGTACAGCTAGCCAGGAGGATATCTTCTCTCCCTTTTATCTTGCATATATGCCTGTAGCTCACGCCAGGATAAAAATGTACTTCGTCGTTACCAAGCTTTTCATTCAAGCTAGCAACAAGGGCTTGTGCCTCGCCAGTACTGATATGCCCGCAACTGTAGCTCCACATCCTTCCGTCGCGAACAGCTACTAAATTGCAGCGAAAAACGGCTTCTCCTTCGTTAATAGGAATGCCCATGCCACGAGCCTCAATAGCACTCCGTCCCCGATAATATATGCGAGGGTTGTAACCTAACACGGACATAGAGGCACAGGCGCTGCTGGGTTCCATCCCCGGTGGCACGTTGCAAATCAGCCCAACAATACCTTCTCTGGCTATGGCATTCAGGTTTGGAGTGTGCGCCAGCTCCAGACAAGTCTTTCCTCCATGAGCAGCCAATGGCCAGCCTGATGCTCCGTCAATTATTAAAATGCAATACTTCATCCTTGCTCCCGTAATTAAAGCATCATATAATAGCATAAACAGGCGGGGCGTAGCGCAGTGGGTAGCGCGCAGCGTTCGGGACGCTGAGGTCGGAGGTTCAAATCCTCTCGCCCCGATTAGCTCAATAAAAGGAAATACAAGCTGTTTGTAACTAATACAAAATTAAAAAATAGAGGAGAGAGACTATGGTAAAAGCTGCAATAGTAGGTGCCACTGGCATAGTAGGGCAACAATTTATTGTTGCCCTGAAGGATCATCCTTGGATTGAAATTGCTGCCCTTGCTGCCTCTGAGAGGTCAGCAGGGCGTAGGTATAAGGAAGCTATAAGCGATGCCCAGTCTGGAGCCTTGCGATGGTTTTGTCAGGAGCCTCTGGTAGAGGAGGTTATGACCATGACTGTCCAGAATGCTGCTGAAATGGATATCTCTGGCCTGGATATCATCTTTTCCGCCGTGGAATCTGACCAGGCGAAGATTCTCGAGCCGAAATTTGCCAAAGATAAAGTGGTTATAAGCACTGCGTCGGCTTTTCGCTATGAAGAAGATGTGCCTATTCTAATCCCAGGCATCAACTCTGAGCATGCTAAGTTAATCAATGTACAACGAAAAACTCGGGGATGGAAAGGTTTCATTACACCTATTCCCAACTGCACCACTACCGGTCTGGCGATAACCCTAAAACCAATTTATGAATCGTTTGGCATTAACGCCATTATCATGACGTCTATGCAGGCTCTGTCAGGAGCAGGACGTAGCTCGGGAGTAATAGGCCTCGACATCCTGGATAATGTCATTCCCTTTATTGCCGGGGAAGAAGAGAAGGTGCAGCGGGAAACACAGAAAATCCTGGGCGATTTCGCAGGTAGTTCGGTAAGTCCAGCCAAGTTCAATGTGAGCTGCACCTGCACCCGGGTGAATGTCAGGGAAGGACATACAGAATCGGTCTTCGTCTCCACCGAGAAAGGCTGTGAAGTGGGCGAGGTTGCCAGAGCTATGAGAGAGTATAAGGGCTCAGCCAACGAAATTGAGCTGCCTTCAGCCCCCAAGCACATGATAATAGTGCACGAAGACCCGTTCAGGCCTCAGCCGCGGCTCGACCGTGACGCTGAGGACGGTATGGCTACTGTCGTTGGTAGAATCAGGAAAGACAACGTCCTGAAAAATGGCATCAAATATGTTTTGGTATCGCACAACACCAAGATGGGAGCAGCCAAGGGCGCAGTCCTTGTCGCCGAACTCCTTATCAGAGACGGGTATATTTCCTAGATGCCGATGGTGAAGATTAAAACAACCTCGTCAGATTGAGCTTGTGTTGGTGATTGCTGGACAGTTGGGGAAATGGTGTACTGGGTACTAGGATTTTGGAGAAATTGAACTACTAAATTCCTAGTTTAGTCTATGCCTCTTTAACCATGTGCTTATCTCACAGCACCGGTCATCGTGCATCATATTCACGATATATGATGTCTGGCTGCTCTAGTTTCCTTTTGAAGTTAAAGGGTGAAGTGGGCGTGAGAGTGGCATGCTGTTTTGTCTCCATTTGGTGAGGATGATATACTACTTTCGGGTTTATGGATTACGAGACTGTTATCGGTTTGGAAGTTCATGCCCAGCTGCTAACAAAGAGCAAGATGTTTTGCTCTTGTAGCGCCGATTATGTTAATGCTCCGCCTAATAGTCATGTTTGTCCTATTTGTCTGGGCATGCCTGGTGTGCTTCCAGTTATTAACAAGAAGGCGGTGGAATATACGGTTATGAGTGCCCTAGCCTTACACTGCACTGTTCCTGAACACAGTAGCTTTGACCGTAAGAGTTATTTCTATCCTGATATATTGAAAGGCTACCAGATTTCCCAACATCGTGCGCCTATGGGTAGAGGAGGTTGGCTGGCGATTGATAGCAATGGGACTAGAAAAAGAATTGGTATTGCTGATGTACATCTTGAGGAAGATGTGGCTAAGTTATGGCACAGGGGGGATTATAGTTTGATAGATGCTAATCGCTCAGGGGTGCCATTGATGGAGATTGTTAGCGAGCCCGAAATGAGCTCCCCCGAGGAAGCTCGAGATTATCTTATCAAGTTACGCGCTATTCTTCGTTATCTAGGGGTGTCCACGGGTAACATGGAGGAAGGCAGCTTCAGGTGTGACGCTAACATAAGTATCCGTCCACGGGGCAGCAAGGAGTTGCTTTGTAAGATAGAAGTCAAGAATATGAATAGCTTCAAAGCGGTTTATCAGGCTATGGCATACGAATCCAAACGACAAAGAAGAGTGCTTGAGGAGGGTGGTGAGCTTGTACAGGAAACGAGGGGTTGGGTAGAGGAGAAGGGAATAACGGTAAGTCAAAGAAGCAAGGAATATGCTGATGATTACCGATATTTCCCTGAGCCTGATTTGCCTCCGCTCGTTTTAGACAGAAAATGGATAGAGGAAATCAGGCAAAAGCTACCCGAGTTACCTGAAGCCAAAAGAGAACGCTTTGTAACTCAATATGGTTTGTCCTTATATGATGCTAATGTCTTGACTAGTTCCAGAGCGATGGCAGATTATTTTGAAAATTGCCTCGAAGCGCTGGATCATAGCAAGGCGAAGATGGTGTGCAACTGGCTTCTGGGAGACTTTAGCCGGCTAATTAATGCTACAAATACTGAAATTGAAGATACGAAGATAACTCCCGAACACCTGGTGGAAATGGTTATTCTGGTGGATAAAGGGGCTATTAGTGGTGCGGTTGCCAAGACGGTGTTAGAAGAAATGTTCTATACTGGTAAGAAGGCTAGTGCTATCGTGGCAGAGCAGGGACTCAGCCAGATTGGCGATGCTGCTGAGATAAGGGAGGTAGTGAAGGAGGTGGTAGCTAAAAATAACAAAGCAGTGTCCGATTATAAGTCCGGCAAGCAAGGAGTTTTAACCTTCATTATCGGGCAGGTAATGAAAGCTACGAGAGGAAGAGCCAATCCTTCTCTGGTGAGGGAGATTCTAATTGAAGTTCTACGAGATGATTTATAGAATCGGTAAATATCTCTTAATCTCATATTCTGTTGTTTGGCAACGGTATTGATCCCACTCGATTTTCTTATTCTTGATGAAAGCATCAAAAACATGCTCACCAAGTGTTTTTTTCACTAGTTCGCTTTTTTCTGTGAGCTGAATCGCCTCCCAAAGATTGCCAGGCAAAGTGCCTATACCTCGCCTCTTTCTTTCCTCCTCGGTCATTATATAGACATTTTCCTCCACGGGGTCTGGTATTTCGTATTCCTTTTCAATTCCCTCGAGTCCAGCAGCCAGCATCACGCTGAAGGCAAGGTAAGGATTGCAGGCTGGATCAGGAGATCTCATCTCTATCCTGGTGGCTTTTTCATTGCCAGGCATGTATAGTGGGATTCTGATCAGGTCGGCCCGATTTTGCTGTGCCCATGAAAGGTATACAGGTGCCTCATATCCTGGAACTAATCGTTTGTAGGAATTGACCCACTGATTGGTAATCGCAGTGATTTCGGGAGTGTGTCTTAGTAGTCCGGCAATATATTGCCTAGCTATCTTAGAGAGGCCGTATTTGTCATTTCGATCAAAGAAAGCATTGGTGTCGCCTTTGAACAGCGACTGGTGGATATGCATACCACTCCCATTGATACCAAAGACCGGTTTAGGCATAAAGGTGGCATAAACACCGTGCTGTAGAGCTATTTGCTTTATTACCAGGCGGCTGGTCATCACGTTGTCAGCCATAGTCAGGGCATCAGTGTATGTCATATCTATTTCGTGCTGACTGGGAGCTACCTCATGGTGAGAACACTCGACATCTATGCCCATCTCCTCGAGGGTAAGAACTGTTTCCTGCCTCAGATCAGTGGCGATGTCTGGGGGGGTCATGTCGAAGTAGCCTCCTTCATCTAAACCTTGTGTTCCCTTGGAATCTTGAAAGTAGAAATACTCCAATTCTGAGCCTACATAGAAGATGTATCCCATTTGGGTTGCTCGCTTTAAATTCCTTTTCAGCACGTATCTTGGATCTCCCTCAAAAGGTTTACCGCCGGGTCTCTGGACGTCGCAAAATATTCTAGCTACAGCGTGGTGTGTACTGGGTTTCCAGGGTAGCAGCTGAAAAGTGTCTGGATCGGGCATGGCTATCATATCGCTCTCGTCAATCCGGGCAAAGCCCTCGATGGTGGAACCATCAAAGCCTGCCCCTCGCTCTAGGACACCTTCCAGTTCCTGTGCAGTAATGGCGAAACTTTTCAGCACACCCAGAATGTCGGTAAACCACAGATTAATGAACTGAACATTGTGTTCCTTACTTATCTTGAGAACACGCTCTTTACTTTCCTCGTTGCTTCTATTTTTATTTTCCATTTTTGTTCTCCTGTCCGCAGTAACGACTGTAAACGGCTTTTTGTCGTTGTCTGCCAGGCTTTTTTATTGCCTTTATTCTGAGTCTCTTTCCCATCTGTACAAAAACCATGGCTCTCTGACATAAATATAACCTGAGTAGCCTTTTACTTACAAGGTATTCATAACAGTGGTGGCTTTCTATTATGCCAATCAGTTGCTTGCTCATAGGCGAAGGCGATGCGCAACAGTGTTTCCTCGCTGAAGGGCTTGCCTATGATTTGCATACCTATAGGTAAATTGTCAGCGAAGCCAGCAGGTACGGAGATAGCAGGGATTCCAGCTATATTTACGGGTAAGGTGCATACATCGTTTAGATACATCTGCATCGGGTCTTCTAACTTTTCACCCAGCTTAAAAGGCACTGTGGGTGAAGTTGGAGTGACTAGGGCACTATATTTTTCAAAGGCTTGGTCGAATTCCTGTTTTATAAGTGCGCGCACCTTCTGTGCTTTGAGATAGTAAGCGTCGTAATAACCGGCGGATAAGGCATAAGTGCCTAGCATTATGCGTCTTTTAACTTCAGCCCCGAAGCCAAATTGTCGCGTTCTCTCCGTTGTCTCGATTACATTGCTGGCATCTCGCTCGGAAAAGCCGTACTTTACTCCATCATATCGAGCTAAATTCGCTGAGGCTTCAGATGGAGCAAGTATATAGTAAGCTGCCAGTGCGTACTTAGTATGAGGTAGAGAAACCCCCCAATCTATTTCCGCACCCAGCTCGTGTAGTTTATCTACGGCTGCTTCGAAAGCCGCTTTTACCTCGTCTTGCATGTCCTCGAGAAGGTATTCCTGAGGGACGCCGATTCTTAATCCTTTGATGTCTGGAATTAGTTGCTGGGTGTAATCTGGTACAGGGTGCGGCACTGAGGTTGAGTCTCGAGAGTCATGCCCGGCAATGGCATTCATTACCAGGGCACAATCAGTGACATCCTTGGTTATTGGCCCAATTTGGTCGAGGGAGCTGGCGAAGGCTACCAAACCGAAGCGGCTGACCCGTCCGTAAGTTGGTTTAAGCCCTACCACGCTGCAAAATCCTGCTGGTTGACGGATGCTGCCTCCGGTGTCGGAGCCTAGGGCATAGATGGTTTCATCGGCAGCCACGGCAGCTGCTGAGCCGCCGCTACTGCCTCCGGGGACACGCCTTAAATCCCAGGGGTTGTGGGTGGGGAAAAAGGCAGAGTGCTCCGTGGAAGAACCCATGGCGAATTCATCCATATTCGTTTTCCCGATTATTATCGCCCTCTGTGCCTTCAATTTCTCCATTACTGTAGCATCATAGGGAGGGATGAAATTTTCCAGCATCTTTGAACTACAGGTAGTTCTTATCCCTTTCGTGCATATGACGTCTTTGATTAAGGTAGGGATTCCGGCTAAGGGCGTAATTTCATGGGCAGTTTTGATGTAACTATCAGCTTTTTCTGCTTCTTTCAGTGCCACGTCTTCGGCAATAGTGACGCAGGCTTGAACTTTTTCTTCTATCTCGACAATGCGCTTCAGTACAGACTTCGTCAAGTCCAGTGAGGAAATCCTCCTTTGCTTAAGGAGCATGTGTGCTTCATGGATAGTTAGCTGGTGTAGTTTGTCTGTTGGCATGTTTAGAGTCTCTCCTTAAGGCTGCGGCGCTTGATAACTTTGTGCCAGTCACCACCGGATTTGTCACGCATCTCTTTGAGCCTGGGGATGTATTGTATGCCCAGGAATATTCCTATGCCTATGGAGTAGAATACTAAAGCCAAGGGCTCGCCGTAGCGTTCAACGTAAATAAATCCCGCGACAAATGGGAAAACAATAAGGAGTAAGCTATAACTAAAGGTGGGATTACGAGTGATCAATAGAGCTACGAAGAAGACTGCAAAGAGGAATGGCACTGCCAAGGGCATCAGAAAAATGAGAATCCCGATGGCAGCAGCTGCGCCTTTGCCACCACGGAATTTGAGGGAGATGGGAAAGATATGGCCTATTACGGCGGCTATGCCGGTGAGCCCGGCAAGAAAATCGAATGGTGAAATCAGAGGATTGCCCAACAACCACCGCACCAAAAGAATTGCTCCTACACCTTTGCCCAGGTCAGCCAAGGTTACTAGCACAGCCTCCATCGGCCCGACCTGGTAGAAGACATTCATAGCACCCATGTTTTTGCTTCCGACCTGTCGGATGTCTATCCCTTTTCTCAGACGACCGGCAAGATATGCTGAAGGAAAGGAACCAAGGAGGTAGCCAATTATGATGGCGATAACGATGTTGTTAATCATTTGCCTGATGGGCTCACTCTAGTATTGCTTGAACTTTAAAACATTTTTCAGCTTGTTTTGGTGCGTTTGATAAAATCTCAGCTTGGGAATATGAGTCAGCTACATTGTCTTCCCTGAAGACATTTTGTAGCGGGATGATATGTGCCAGTGGTGCCACATTGTCTGTATTTACGTGCTTTAGTATTTCGAAATTCTCCAGAATATTAGATAGCTGAAGACTGAATTTCTCCACATCCTCCTCGCTTAAGCCCAAGCGAGCAAGCCAAGCGATATGCTTCACCTGTTCGTAACTCAGTTTCATTATTGCTAAGTTGTATGATTATAGCATCTAACTTTCAGCGTAGCCATCCCAAATCCTGCGGTTGTCTAACATCCGGTGCCATTCAGATTCCTTTACCTCTTGGCATTCTGTTATTCTTCGCTGTCCCAATTTATCTGGATTTCTCAGAATGATGCTGCTAAGCGCTCTGTGTGACAGCGGTTGCTTATCTTTCGGAACAAGATTATAATTGGGGGCTATGGAAATCCGAAATGTTGTCTTGCTATCTCATCAAGGAGCGGGGAAAACCTCGCTTGCCGAGTTTATGCTCTTCACCTCAGGTGTCAATCAGCGTTTGGGGAGCGTTGCAGATGGCACCGCTACCTCAGATTATGACCCCCTTGAGGTGGAACGTGGTATGGGCATTAACCTTTCCCTACTTTCATTTGAGTGGCAGGGTACGAAGCTGAATCTCATTGATACCCCGGGATATGCTGATTTCATTGGTGAAGTAAGATCAGGGCTGAGGGTAACGGAGGGAGCAGTAATTGTAGTCTGCGCTGCTTCAGGTGTGGAAGTCGGCACAGAACAGATGTGGAATGATGCTGAGAAGGCAAAGCTGCCTCGGTTAATATTTGTTAATAAGATGGAACGTGATAATGCTGATTTCTTCTCTACGTTGGAAGCAATTCAGGCTAAATTGTCACCGAAATGTTTACCTCTGCAATTACCCATAGGTTCGCAAAGCGATTTTCAAGGCATTATAGATCTGGCAACTATGCAAGCTTACATTGGCGACACTATGAAAAAGGCTGAAATCCCTTCGACACTTCAGAAACAAGCAGAAGCTAGCCGTGAGAAATTAGTGGAGGCTGCTGTGGAAAGTGACGATGAACTTATTAACAAATATCTGGAAGGCGAAGCCATAACTAATGAGGAAATTATTGTCGCCATAAAGAAATCTACAATCGCTGGTAAACTGGTGCCGGTTTTTGTTGGCTCTGCCTTGCAGGGTATCGGTGTCCAGCAAGTCCTCAATGGCATTTGCTGCTACTTGCCTTCGCCGGAAGAAAAAGATGCCTTTGTGGCCAAGAATGTGGCTACCGGTAATCAAGAGGAAATCAAACCTGATTCGGAAGCTCCCTTGTCAAGTCTCGTTTTTAAAACTACTGCAGACCCTTATGTGGGCAAGCTTAGCTATTTTCGGGTTTATTCAGGTGTTTTTTTCAGCAACTCCCAGGTTTGGAATGCTAACAAGGATAGCATAGAACGGATAGGTCAACTCTTTACCATGCTGGGAAAAAATCAACAGCAGGTGCCTCAGATCGGTGCTGGAGATATTGGGGTGGTGGCGAAGTTGGGGTTAACCACGACTGGTGACACCCTCTGCGCTCGCGAGCATTCTGTGATATTCGAGGGTATTGAGTTTCCCCACGCGAATTTCAGCATGGCAATCCAACCTCAAACTAAAACCGATTTAGACAAGATGAGCACCGCTTTGCCCAAAATCTGCGAAGAGGATCCTTCTCTCCAAATACGTCGCGAACCTGATACTAACGAGTTTATTATTTCTGGAGTTGGTGATAGCCATCTGGAAATAGCCAGGGAAAAACTACGGCGCAAGTTTGGAGTAGCTGTGAAATTGAGCTTGCCAAAAATTCCCTACAAGGAAACCATCACTGTATCCACAAAGGCAGAATATAAACATAAAAAGCAGAGTGGAGGGCATGGTCAATACGGCCATGTCTTTCTGGAGTTGGAACCTTTGCCTCGGGGGGGGGGATTTGAATTTGTTGAGAAAATCTTCGGTGGGGCAATACCCCAGAACTATATTCCCTCTGTGGAAAAGGGGGTTAATGAGGCAAAAGAGGAAGGGGTTTTAGCTGGTTATCCCGTAACAGACGTGAAAGCAACACTTTATGATGGTAGCTTCCATTCAGTAGATTCTTCAGATATTGCTTTTAAGATTGCTGGGGCACAAGCCTTTAAGAAAGGATTATCACAAGGTCAGCCGGTGTTGCTTGAGCCTATAATGAGGCTCAAAATAACTGTGCCTGAAGCATATACCGGAGATATTACCAGTGATCTTAATACTAAGAGGGGGCGAGTGCTTGGTATGAGTCCTAGCGATGGCATCAATGTCATTGATGCTCAGGCACCTTATGCAGAGTTGCTTCGTTATGCCACAGATTTAAGATCGATGACGCAAGGGCGCAGTGACTTTGTCATGGAATTTGACCATTATGAAGAGGTGCCTGCTCATCTCACTCAGAAAATCATCGCTGACACGAAAAAGACGGGCAAGGGCGATTGAGAGCATCTGGAGAAGCTACATCGTTGAGTTTGAACACCTCATCTTAAAATCGCTTCGCGAATACATAAGGTAGAGAAGTTTAATCTTCGTCGACTATTGTGTCATCGTTTAGTGCATTTTATACTGTGGAGACATAGACCCAGCTCGCAAAGCTGGTTTTTTCAAGTGTTTCTAACTATCCGTCTACGTTATTCTAGCCAGCCAATAATTCCCTTAGCTTGTTAGTGAAAGCTGGCACCACTTCTTCGTATTTGCCTACCACTCCAAATTCCGCCTCTCTGAATATATTAGCCTCAGGGTCTTTGTTGATAGCTATGATATGTTTGGACCCTGAACATCCAGCTATGTGTTGGCTAGAGCCGGAAATGGCTATAGCGATGTAGATATCAGGAGCGACAATTTTGCCAGTGAGGCCGATATGTAGTGCCGCTGGCACCCAGCCATTATCAGCAGGGGGGCGTGAGGCACCTACTGCGCCGTGCAGCAAATCAGCCAGTTCCTTCAACGTAGTCTGGAAAGGTTCAGGTCCACCCAACCCTCTGCCTCCACTGACAATAACAGAGGCATCCTCAAGTTTAACGCCGACCGCTTCTTCCTTCACGGTTTCTATTATCTTCGCCCTTACCTTCGATGTATCTATGTCAATCTTAAAGGGTATGACTTCTCCTTTCCTTGAGTTATCGCGATCCAATGGTGACATTGCCTTGGATCTAACCGTAGCCATCTGAGGCATAAGCTCGCTGGTGAATACGGCTCGAGCGTTGCCGCCATAAGCGGGCCGCGTTTGTATTAGCAACTTTGTCTCAGGGTCTATGCTTAAGTCGAGACAGTCTGTTGCTAAGCTGGTATCTAGTCTGAACGCAAGGCGAGGAGCCAGGTCTCTACCCATAAATGTTTGCCCCATAAGTATTATCCGGGGCGAAATATCCTTTACCAATTTTTCAACGGCTTGTATATGGAAATCTGCTTGATATTCTTTGAGGGCAGGATGTTCTACCGTGTAAACCTTGTCTGCTCCAAAGGCAATTGCTTCTTTGGAAGCTTCGCCAATCGCATCGCTGGTCAACAGGCAGGATAAGCTTTCCTGCAGGCTATCAGCAAGTTTTCTGCCACATCCTAACAACTCAGTGGTAATAGAGGCTAGCTTCCCATCTGCTAGCTCGCCACAAACTAATATACCTTTGTATTCAGCCATCATTTCCTCCTTGATTTCTTAAAGCAATTTGGCTTCCTTGAGCCTCACGGCTAGGTTAGCACCAGCTTCTGCGGGCGTCTCACCTGAGATTATTTCACATTTGGCTTCCTTGACTGGCTGGAAGAGTTTATCTAACTTACTGTGTCTTCCAGCGGCGCCAACCTGTGAAGGCTCAAGTCCGATATCGGCTGGTTTCCAAACGACAGGTTGTTTTTTACCCGCTGCCATGATTCCTTTTAAGGTGGCATAACGAAGCGCTCCCAACTCGCTGGTTACCGTAATTAGGGCAGGTAATGTCACTTCAACAGAGCGATAGCCATCAGGAATAACTTGCTCGACTTTTGCTTTGCCATTGGTGATTTCTACCTTACGGGCTAAAGTTACAGCTGGGATTCCTAAGATCTCAGCAATTCCTAGCCCCACCTGCCCTGCATCCCAGTCAGAGGATTGCCTCCCGCAGAAGATAATGTCATATTCCCCTATTTTTTTTATTGCCATAGCCAGGGCATTGGCGGTTGACCAGCTATCGCCATCCTCAAAAGCTTCGTCTTCCAGAAGAATTAGTTCATCGCTCCCCACGGCTAATGTTTTCTTAATCACATCGCGAACGAAGTTGTTACCCAAGCTGAGCGCAGTGATTTTGCCCCCCACGGTATCCTTGATTTTGAGAGCAGCTTCCAAGGCGAATTCCTCGTATTGACCGATAACAGGTTTTATGTCTGGCGGTACGGTCATTTTGTTGTTTGTCACCCTAAATACCGTCGGTGGTGCCTCAGGATCGGGTACTTGCTTGCAACAGACAATCATATTAACTGGCATTCCCTGACCTCCTTAAAGATTTTTGAAGCTAAAGGATATATGAAAGCCTGTCTTACGTCAATAATCTAAATCACGCCGATTCGATATTAACAGCCTAAGGATTTGAGTGTTAATAGCTACTTTGGTCGCAGAAATAATGTTAAAATAGGTGGGAATTATTATTTGTGGGAATATTTTTACATCTGCCGTCGAGAAGGCTTCTAAACCACCCAATCAAATCAGTCTCCTTTGTTAGGCACAAGCCATGGAAATTAAATTCATTGCAGATAACAACGTTGGTAAGCTAGCCAGATGGTTAAGGCTGATGGGCTATGATACTCTGTTGTTTAGGCAAAAGGATGATAGCCGAATGATTAACACTGCTCTTAATGAAGATAGGGTGATTTTGACTAAAGATGCTCAATTCATGAAAAGACGATTGGTCACAAATGGCACGCTCAAAGCTATACTCGTTAAACAGGATGACCCTGTAGTTCAAATACAAGAAGTGGTGAAACTTTTGAATTTAAATTGTCATTTCAAACCCTTCTCGCTTTGTCTGGAATGTAACCGAGCATTGCAGCCTCGAAGTAAAGAAGAGATGGAACATCTGGTTCCCCCTCGCGTTTATGAAACTCAAACTCTATATATGGAATGTCCTGCCTGCCATCGTATCTACTGGCAGGGAACACACTGGCAGGCGATGGTTAGGAAGTTGCAGGACTTGGAAGAAGGGAGAAACAAGGATCATACTTCAGGCTAATGTCCATTTTGCAGAGCTTCAAAAGTAGCATGGATTAGCTAGTAATGCTATACTCAAATCATATAATACCAGGCGAATATAGATAAAGCTAAGCAATGATGTTATTAGCCATTGATATCGGGAACACAAATATTAAGCTGGGGGTGTTTGATGGCGACAAGCTAAAAGCTGCTTGGAATTTGGCTACTGACATTCATCACACTTCAGATGAGTATGGGGGAGTGGTGCTCGACCTCATGGAGAGGGGAAAAGTTCTGGCTTCAAAGGTTACTGGAGTGGTATTATGCGGCGTCGTACCACCACTGCTGCCTACATTCATGGAGATGTGTAAGGAATATTTGAATACTAAACCCTTGGTGGTCGAGGCTGGTATCAAGACAGGCATGCGCATCCGGTTGGATAATCCTCGTGAGGTTGGTCCTGATCGCGTGGTCAATGCCATGGCTGCCAAGAACCTCTACGGGAAGCCGGTGATAATTATTGACCTTGGCACTGCTACCACCTTCGACGTTGTTTCAAAGGAGGGCGATTATCTTGGCGGGGCTATTGCCCCAGGCATTCTCGTAGCTACTGAAGCTTTATTCACTCGTACTGCTGCGCTCCCTCGGATAGAACTAATCCATCCCAAGCAAGCCATCGGCAGAAATACTATCGCAGCTATGCAATCGGGTATTATATTTGGTTACATTGAGCTCATTGGAGGTATGATTCGACGAATAGAAGAGGAATTGGGAGGCAAGGCGAAGGTGATAGCCACAGGTGGTCAGGCTTACCCTTTTGCCGAAGAGATAGTAGCTATAGACGTGATAAATCCCAATTTAACCTTGATTGGACTGCGACTCATCTATGAAATGAATAGGGAGCAGTAATGCTTAACAACAAAACGATAGTATTAGGGATTACAGGTAGTATTGCTGCCTATAAGGCAGCAGAGATTGCCAGCCGACTAACTCAGGCAGGGTCGAAGGTGAATGTAATCATGACTAAAGAAGCCATCCAGTTCATATCACCCGTTACCCTCCGGGCTGTTACCGGTAGCCCTGTAGTTACTGAAATGTTTGATTTAGCCTCTGAGTTCAGCATTGAACATATCTCTTTGGCGCAAGCTGCTGATATAGTAGTTATTGCTCCTGCCACAGCTAATATCATTGCTAAACTGGCTGCTGGCATTGCTGACGACATGCTATGTTGCACGGTTCTGGCTACCAAGGCTCCGGTGCTTATTGCCCCAGCTATGGAAACCAATATGTATAATAACCCAGCCACCCAAGATAATTTGACCAGGCTCGAAGCTCGGGGCTTTGAGATTATTGGTCCAGCCAGTGGCTGGTTAGCCTCGGGGAAAGAGGGTGTGGGGCGACTGGCTGATATCAATGATATTATAGGTAGTATCTGCCAGGTGTTGGGGAGGGATGGAGATCTGGCTGGTAAACATCTAGTGGTTACCGCAGGCGGTACTCAAGAGCCCATTGACCCGGTTCGCTACATCAGCAACCGCTCCTCAGGGAAAATGGGCTATGCTCTGGCTGAAGCAGCCCGAGACCGGGGAGCTAAAGTAACACTGGTTACAGCTCATACTTCTTTATCCGAACCTGCGGGCGTTGACATAATGCAAGCCGGCACAGCTCAGGAAATGTACCAAGCAGTGCAGGGTGTAGCTCCCCATGCTGATGCTCTGGTAATGGCAGCTGCCGTAGCTGATTACCGTCCGATAAAAGCGGCTAAAGATAAGATTAAAAAAGACAAAGCCGAGCTAACCTTGAAATTAGAACTCACTCCAGATATTCTAGGCAGCGTTAAAGGCGACTTCATTAAAGTGGGCTTCGCTGCTGAAAGCATTAATCTGGTGGAAAATGCCAGGGAGAAGCTAAAGCAAAAGGGGCTTGACCTTATCATAGCCAATGATATCACGGCCGGCGATAGCGGGTTTGACACTGATACCAATCGAGTAACCATAATTGACCGAGAGGGAAAGATTGAGAGCTTACCTCTTATGCCGAAACGAGAAGTGGCGGACAAGGTTTTGGATAGGGTGGCAGCATTGTTATCCAAGAGGAGCAAAAGGTAAGAAGATGTCAATATTGGTAATAGATGGTGTAAGGTATGGGGAGTGGAGGCCTACAAATGAAGACGAATTTGAGCGGATGGTCGAGGAGCATGCTGAAAATATATTCGGTGAAGAGTCTATATATCTTGAAAAGCACAGGCTAAGAACGAAATCGGGGATTGGCTCGATACCTGATGGATACGTTACCATTATTGGAGGCCAGGCTCAGTGGCACATCATGGAGGTGGAATTATCCACCCATCCATTATATGAGCACATAGTGCCACAAATCAGCAAGTTCATTAACGGTATCAAAAATCCTTCAACCCAAAGAGATGTAGTTGATACTTTGTACCGGGAGATAGATAGCGACGACTTTCTTAAACTCCGCTTAAGGAAGGCAATGAGGACAACCGAAACCTACAAATTTCTTTCAGACCTTATCTCAGAACCGCCAGTGGTAACAATCATTATAGAAAAATGCACAGAGCAATTACATGAAGCTCTAAGTGCTCTTGCTCATCCTCGAATAAAAGTTGTTGAGTTTCAGACTTTTACCAGAGAAGGCGTTGGTTTAGATGTACATGCCCATTTGTTTGAGCCTCTGTATAAACCCCGCCAGTCCCTAACGATGGGGTCAATCACTAGCACTGAAGGTGAAGGTAGGAGAGGCAAGATAGAAAAAAGGGTCACTTTACAAGATCTAGTCGACGCCAAATTAATTAATCCAGGTCAAAAGATTTTCAGGAATTACACGGATAAGCGATACGAGGCTGAGATCACAGCCGCAAGCAAATTAAAGCTATTACATGACGACACAATTTGGAACAGCTTATCAGAAGCTGCTCAACACATTACTGGTACAGCAATCAATGGATGGATATGGTGGTATACATTAAAAGATGGACAAGAATGCTTAATGGACGACCTTAGAAAGAAGTTACCTTGATTTATGAAGGAGCTATAAACCAAGGGCACTACGTTTTTTCGAGTATTGGCTAGGATCTATCCCATGTTTGAAATACCTAAAGCCTATGAGCCAGGCAAAATAGAACAGAAGTGGTATGATTTCTGGTTCAAGCAGGGTTACTTTACTCCTAAGATAGACCCCAACAAGAAGCCCTTTGTCATTATCATGCCCCCTCCTAATGTCACCGGTGAACTCCACCTGGGGCATGCTCTGACCGCGACGCTGGAGGATATTATGGTCAGGTGGCACAGGATGAAAGGGGAGCCCACGTTATGGTTGCCGGGAACTGACCATGCCGGTATTGCCACGCAAGTAGTTGTGGAACAGCAACTGGCGAAACAGGGGCAAACTAAGGAGGAGATAGGCAGAGAGAATTTCACTAAGTTGACCTGGGAATGGGTTAACAAGAGCCAGGAGAATATCAGACGTCAGCATCAGCTATTGGGAGCATCCTGCGATTGGACCAGGGAGAAATTCACCCTGGATGAAGGTCCGAGCAAAGCAGTACGGACCGCTTTTGTCCGTTTGTACAATAAGGGGCTGATTTACCGTGGAGAGCGAATGATAAACTGGTGTCCCCGCTGTCAAACTGCCCTCTCTGACCTCGAGGTAGTGCATAAAGATGTCATGGGGCATCTTTACTATATTCGCTACCCCTTAACTCAAAGTGAGGGCTTCGTCACCGTAGCTACTACTCGACCGGAAACCTTCCTCGGTGACATGGCGGTGGCTGTGAATCCTGAAGATGAGCGCTACAAGAACCTTGTGGGCAAAAGTGTCAGCTTGCCTATTATAGATAAAGAAATCCCAATAATTGCTGATGATGCCGTTGATACTTCTTTCGGCACCGGAGCATTGAAGATAACTCCAGCTCATGACCCCACGGACTTCGAAATAGCCCAGAAACATAATTTGCCCTTGGTAAATATCATGAACCCCGATGCTACTATGAACGAAAATGCTGGTCCGTATCGAGGGTTGGAAAGATTTGCCTGTCGAGATAGGGTGTTAGCCGACCTGAAAGACAAAAAACTATTAGAGAAAATCGAATCCTACGCTCATTCGGTAGGACATTGTAGTCGTTGCCAGACGATGGTTGAGCCCAAGGTTAGCCTCCAGTGGTTTGTTCAAACAGAGCCATTAGCTAAAGCTGCTATAGAGGTTGTTAAAGATGGCAGAATCAGGATAATCCCGGAACGTTTCACTAAGATATATTTTGACTGGATGGAAAATATCAAGGATTGGTGCATCAGCCGACAATTATGGTGGGGACATCGCATCCCGGTATGGTATTGTCAGGATTGTGGCAAGTTGACGGTATCGGTAGATGAACCATCAGCTTGCACTCATTGTAGTTCAAAACAAATCATCCAGGACCCTGATGTCCTGGACACATGGTTTAGCTCGGCGCTATGGACGCATTCCACACTGGGCTGGCCAGAGGATACCGATGACCTTCGCTATTTCTATCCTGGCTCAGTAATGGTAACCGGCTATGACATCCTTTTCTTCTGGGTCGCCAGGATGATTATGATGGGACTGGAGGATACTGGCGAGATACCTTTCCATACCGTTTACCTCAATGGTTTGATTCGCGACGAAAGTGGGGAGAAAATGAGCAAACTGCGAGGAAACGTTATAAATCCCGCTGAAGCGATAAGCAAGTGTGGTGTTGATGCTCTCCGATTTGCTCTAACTACGGGGACTTCACCGGGGAATGATATAAACCTGGGCACGGACAAATTGGAATCCAGTCGCAACTTCGTCAACAAATTGTGGAATGCCACCAGATTTATCCTTCGGAGCCTGAATGAAGAAGGGCTGGAAGCTCAGACAATCCCGACTTTACCGGAACAACCGCAGAGAATAGAAGACCAATGGATTGATAGCCAGCTCAACCGACTTATCAAAGATGTCACTGAACTGATGGAGGATTTCAAGTTTGGTGAAGCGGAGCAGCAGATTTACGATTTTGTCTGGTCGAAGTTCTGTGATTGGTACGTTGAAATTGCCAAGATACGACTTCGTGGTCAATTAACTCCATCACCGCTGCCTTTTCTGGTCAATACATTAGAAAAATCATTACGTCTTTTGCATCCTTTCATGCCTTTCATCACCGAGGAATTGTGGCAAAATTTGAAGGTGAGAGTGCTTCGCCCCGATATAACCGGGGGTCGCAATGACAATATTAAGATGCCGGCTTCCATAATGATAGCTCCTTATCCCCTCGCTGATGAAAGGTCCTTTGCTCCAGAAGCAGAGCGGGTGATGGATTCCGCAATAGAGATTATCCGCTCTATCCGTAACGCTCGGGCTCAATACAAGGTCAAACCAGGCAAATGGATTGAAGCTCGCATTTATACTGATGAACTTCTCTCAGGCCTTATTAATGAAGCGCATATAATAGAAACACTGGCTAAAGTTCGCCCCTTAGCAATACTCAGCCGCCAGAAAAGGGAATCTACTAAAGATAAAGTTCAAGTTTTAGTGTTGAAAGAGGCTGAGGTAGTTTTGCCTTTAGCAGGTATGGTGGATCGACTTGCTGAAGAGAAACGGCTGCTAAAGGAAGGCGAGGAAATCAAAGGAAGAATTTCCCAACTTAAATCTAGGCTAAGAAATAACGATTTTTTAAGCAAAGCTCCACCTCAGGTTATCGAAAAAGAGAAACAAAAGCTGGCTCTGCTCGAAGATAAGTTGAGAAGGTTACACAAGGAATTAGCTCAACTGAACTCACCGCCGGCTGGTAGCTGACAACTCGCAGCCTTCAAGAGCGGAACGACGAAGCGGTTTAGCTTTGAGGGCTAATACCTCGTGTAGCTTGGTCAGGGCTTTTTTAGTATCACTAGCCACGCAGGATTTATCATGGATTTTTATGCGATATTTAAATAACCAGTAGGTAAATTCATTAAGTTCGGTTAAGCTTATAGACCTGAGTTGAGGATAATGTCTCTCCTTCCTGAACTGTTTCAGGAGGGCAAATTGATTGTCACCATAAATGTGTTGGTAGGCTTCGTCAACTATTCCGTTGTCGTTGTTCAAGCCTAAAACTCTCCTTTTCTTTCGTATCTCTTCAGTTACAGCCAAAATGAGGAATTTTTCCACAAGAATGCCATAGAAATAGTTGAGGTAGGTCTGATATTTAGTAGTACCAATTAGGTGCTTAAACTCGTCTTTAGATAATTCTATTGGTGGTATACCAAAGAATAGAAGATTAATCCGCTCGTTTTCTGGAATAAGGTCATCGAGTTCTTCACATAACCTCTCTGCCAGAATCAGCCAGTCGAAGGCTTCGTTGTCAATGAGATAGCAATAATGCCGCCCATTGTAGTCCTCTTCAGGACTACGCCACAGGCGAATGGTTTCGAGCATGGCCACATACCAATGCTTGTCTTCAGCAATAGAATTTCTCAGTCCTTGGATTGCCTGAGTATCTCGCGTGGGCACTCCGGCCACCTCCGCAATTATTCTAAGAACCGTTTATTAGGTATATTATATCCTTGCTGAGTGGGGGTGTTCAAGGTCATATGGTTGAGATTGCGTAGTGATTCTTAACCACCCTTGCCAGCTCTGTGCCTCTTGTCACCTCTGAGCTTTGACTTGTCAGGTACGAAGACCAGGGGGTTAACTGCGTGCAGCCTCGCGGGCATGTCGAGATTGCATTGGCACCTGTGCTCCTGTGGCAGTTATGCGGGCAGAAAATTGAGGGCATGTTCTGAGTCATCTCTGCCTATTTAAAGCAGCAAGCAATTCTGTTAAGGGCAGGGTATTCAATATATGCTGTGGCTCACACCAAGCCCGCCGGGCGACGCCAACCCCAAATCGCATGAAGCCCAGATGGGTAATACTATGAGTATCGGTCCCGATGGAGAGCTTTACACCCAAATCCTTGGCACGGAATGCATGAGTGTCTTTTAAATCAAGTCGCTCGGGCGTGGCGTTAATCTCCATAATCTTATTGTACTTGGCTGCTGCCCGGAAGACGGCTTCCAAATCTATGGCTACGGGCTCACGCTCTCCAATCAGGCGACAAGTAGGATGGGCAATGATGTTAACATCGGGATTCTCTATAGCGTTTATTACCCTGCGGGTCATCTTTTCTTCACTTTGGTTCATAGCGGAGTGCACGGCAGCAATCACTATATCCAATTCGGATAAAATTTCATGAGGCAGGTCCAAGCTGCCATCTGCTCGAATATCAACCTCAACGCCACTAAGTATGTGAATCCCGGTTATATGCTCGTTAAGAGCTTTGATTTCGGCAGTTTGTTCCCTCAATCTCTCCACGCCGAGACCATGAGCAATGCCCCTGCCGGCAGAATGGTCTGTGATTGCGATGTATTGATAGCCTATATCTTTAGCAGTCAGAGCTACCGCCTCGATGGTATCATGTCCATCACTCCATTCAGTATGTGTATGGAGGTCGCCCTTTATATCGCATAACTCCACGAGCTTTGGTATAGCTCCTTGTTCAGCCATTTCTATTTCACCCTGCGCTTCTCTAAGTTCTGGTGGGATATACTGAAGCCCCAGTCTATGATAGAATGCCTCCTCTGTAGAAAATTTTTCCAGCTTGTTTGTAGCTATATCAGTTATACCATATTCACTCAGCTTTAACCCCTGCTTCCGCCCTCTTTCTCTCAGGGAAATGTTATGTTGTTTATTCCCGGTAAAATACTGAAGCAAGGAGCCAAAGGAATCATGCTCCACCAGCCTCAAGTCCACTTGCAATCCGCCGTTGACAATAGCACTAGCTTTGGTTGATCCTTGAGCCAGTACCTGCCCTACTTGAGGCAGGGTAACGAAAGCATCTACTACCTCCCTCGGGTTATCGGCAGTGCCCATCAGGTCAATATCACCCAGCGTTTCCCGAAAGCGTCGTAAGCTGCCAGCAGGAGTGAGGTTTTTCATGCCGGGGACAGAACGGAGGGCTCCTAATATTTTCTCGACGATGGGCAGAGCTTCGCCAATGGGGATGCGCTGGTCCTTGCGTCGCAGTGCCTGGATTTGGTAAAGGATGTTATCAGCGGTCTTTTCGCCAAGACGGAAAAGTTTAGCCACTCGTCCTTCATTGATTGCTCGCTCCAATTCGTCCACCGAGCTTATCCTCAATTCGCTGGCAAGCTTGTTAGCCGTCTTTGGACCAATCCCTGGTATAGCCAGGAGGTTAGTGACCCCATCGGGGAACTCAGCCTTTAGATTCTCATAATAACCCAGCTTACCGGTGGTTATGAGCTCGGCAGCCTTTTTAGCTATTGCCTCACCCACACCGGGAATGCTCTGTAAGTCTTCCCCTTCGTCAAGCATGACCTTCAATTCTCTGGGATAGTGCTCGATAGCCCTGGCTGCCTTCTGATAGGCGCGAATCTTAAAGATATTCTCTCCCTTAAGCTCCAGAAGATCAGCAATATCCTGAAATACCTTGGCTACCTCGCTGTTTTTCATGGCTTTGCTCGCTTTCTATCCTTCTTTGTTTATTATACCCTTGTTTTCCAATCCTGTGATAGCTAAAAATGCTTTACATAATCTGACAAACTGCTCCAGGTCATTTTGAACGGCTTGTCCAAATAGTCGTTTATGGTACACTAATGCCACTAAAAGGCGTAATACGTCGCAATCAGAATGCAAAAGTACATCAGAAACAGGATGTTACGAGACTATGACCTGAACCTCATTACCGTAGTCGGCACATCCACGCTGGTATTAGTTCTGGACTGTTACTACCCCATAGACGTCATTTTCCCCCTATCGAATATGATTTATTACCTGTTCATCCCGCTGGCGGCAGGTTTTGTAATTTTCCGGGATAAGCCCTGGGACTATGGTATCCGCGTTGGCCGCTGGAAACCAGCTATAATTCTGACCGCAGTCTGCCTTGCTGCCATGGCGCTGATTCTCTATGGAACCGGTAAAATGCCTGAGTTTCGCGCTTACTATCACAGGGATACCATAGACTGGCCTGAGCTGTTGCTCAACCACGCACTATATATGTTTGCTTGGGAATTTCTATTCCGCGGATATATGCTGTTTGGGCTGGAAAAGTCAATAGGGAAAAGTGCTATCTTTATGCAAACCATTCCTTTCGTGCTTTTACATCTCGGGAAGTTCTTTTTGGAGACACTGGCTTGCATCCCCGGTGGCTTTATTCTTGGTTACGTGGCATATAGAACGAGGTCGTTTTTGCCTTGTTTCATCATCCACTTCGGTATCTACGCAATGATGATCCTTTTTACCAATATCTAGAGGTTGGATGCAGTTCTCAAGCTATGCCTAGAATGGCAGGTAAGAAAGAGCTTCTTTGACGTAAGGTAGTATCCTCTCAGGGTACAGGGCAAGGATGACTCCGATGAGTATTGGCCACTGGGCAAGATATATCACAAAGGGATGTCTTCCCGGCAAAGTCAGTGCTGAGACAGCAGGGTTATTGAACTCAGGAATATTGAATCTTCTATTCCCCTGCGGGTATAGCATTTCGCCGCAAAACATACCCACAAGAAAAAGCCCTAACCAGGGCAGCAGTGGGAAGTAATCTATTGTCCTGAAGCCGTAGGGCATAAAACCAAGCCAGAGCAACCAGGAAAAGTTGAAGGACATCCCCCACAGGTAAATGCCTATTGCCAGCAGCGCGATACCAGCTATCAGATTGATAAAGCGTAATCCTAAAAAGAAAGGCCCAAGTATGAATGCAATCCCGAAGAAATGAAGTATGCCGAATCGGACATATTCGTCTGGGGCGATTATCCAGGTAATCAGAGTAATCGCCATGCCCCACGCGAATATCTTCAGGCCTCTGAATAGAAACCTCGATATTCCCTTCCGTCTGGAATGGCTGATTGTAAGCGATACTCCGGCGAGGAATATGAAAGTTCCAGCAGACACCCTGGCAAACCACCACCAGAATCCATAATGCACGCCTGTGCGGTAGATATCAAAGTAATTAAGTATATAGAGCACATGGAAGGTTATCATCATTACTATGGCGACGGTGCGTAAAAAGTCAATCTCCCAGAAACGTTTATGCTTACTTAGATAACTGGCGGTTGTGCGTGTCATTCGTCAAGTTGCTGGCACGATTGTATCATGTTTTAAGCAATCATCTGAAATTGGGCTTTGGGATTGTTTAGGGGTTTTGGTGGCGCCATAGTATAATAAGGCTGTGGCAAGGGAGGAGAGACGGCTTTTACTGCTTTTTGACGGCAATGCTCTGGTGCACCGCGCCTTTCACGCTCTGCCCCCGCTAACGCAACCCAAAACCGGCGAGCTGGTAAATGCCGTCTATGGCTTTGCCAGTACTTTGCTCAAAGTATTTGCTGATTTTAAGCCTACTCACTGGGCTGTAGCCTTTGACCGCCCCACACCGACCTTCAGGCATGAAATGTTCGAGGAATACAAAGCCCAGCGACCGGCTACGCCCGAGGAATTGAAAAGTCAGATAAAAAAAGTGCACCAATTGGTGGAAGCATTCCATATTCCCGTTTTTGAAATCGATGGTTTCGAAGCCGATGATATCCTGGGCACCTTGAGCAAGCAGGCTGATGAACAGGGCATTGAGACCATTATTGTTACCGGTGACAACGATATGTTGCAGGCTGTCCTGCCTCGAGTGAAAATCCTTGTCCCTAGGCGGGCCTTCGCAGATACCATCCTTTACGATGAAAAGGCAGTGGAGGAGAAATATGGCATCAGACCGGAACAACTTCCTGACCTAAAAGCACTGGTCGGCGATGTTTCGGACAATATACCCGGCCTGTCGGGCGTTGGTGAAAAGACAGCTACTAAGCTACTCCAGCAGTATGGCAGCCTCCAGGGAATATATGACCATATTGAAGATGTAACGCCGGGCAGGTTGCAGGACACGCTACGCAAGTATCGCACGCAGGCTTTCCGGAATAAAGAGTTGTCCACTATAATCAAAAGTGTTCCTATCAAACTGGATTTGAAAACCTGCCAGGTAAGCCACTATGACCGAAATGAGGTGGCCAGGCTTTTCCAGGAGCTTGAGTTTATTAAATTACTTTCCAGATTGCCCCAAGTGAAAACCGAGAACTTTCAGTCCTCGGCAGTCAAGTGCCACACGGTGAACACTGATACGGCTTTGGAACAGCTTACGGGCGAACTGGAAGAAGCACAAGACCTCGCCATCGAGGTAGAGGCTACGAGCGAAAAGGCTGTGATAGCCGATTTGGTAGGCATCCCAATTGGTATCGGGATATCGCCAAGTCAGGGGAAGGCGTTCTATATACCTCTGGGACACCAGGGACTAAATCAGCCGCCGCAGTTGCTGTTAAACCAGGTCACAGCCCGACTCAAGCCAATTTTGGAAAACGCCAGCATAGGCAAGATTGCCTATAACGGCAAGCATGTTATGGCGGTGTTGGCTGGTTGTGGGATCAAGCTCGAGAATCTGAATTTCGACCCCATGCTCGCTGCTTATCTCTTGGGCGAAAAAAGCCTGGGGCTAAAAGAATTGGCTTTTAATAAACTGGGCGTTGAAATATCAACCCCTGCTGAATTAAACCACAAAGGGAAGAGGAGAAGCTCTCTATCTCTGCTAGAGGTGGGTCAGGTTGCCGACTACGCCTGTGTCAAGGTAAACATCCTTTGGAGTTTGAGAGAGGATTTGCAAGCCGAGCTGCGAAAGCAGGGATTGTGGCAGCTTTTCACTGATGTCGAGATGGCTTTAATTCCAGTTTTGGTGGCTATGGAGAGAAATGGCATCCTTTTAGATACCGACCTGCTCCGGCAGATGTCACTGGAGATGGGTAGGGAACTACTGAAGCTGGAGAAGGAAATTTACAGCAGTGTCGGGCACCAGTTTAATATAAATTCCTCCCAGCAATTAGGGAGGGTGCTTTTTGAGGAGCTCAAGCTGCCCCAGTCTCGGAGGACGAAAACCGGCTACTCCACCGAAGCCTCGGTCATGGAAGCATTGAGAGATATTCATCCTGTAATCGAACTCGTATTAAAATATCGCCAGCTTAGTAAGCTCAAGTCAACCTATATTGATGCACTGCCCGCGCTTATCAACCATAAAACGGGGAGGGTGCATACCAGTTTCAACCAGACAGGCACGGCTACCGGCCGGCTTTCCTCCAGCGACCCTAACCTCCAGAATATACCTATAAGGAGTGAGATGGGTAATAAGATAAGGAAAGCCATTATAGCTCCGCCCGGGGCATATCTTTTAAGTGCTGATTATTCGCAGATTGACCTCAGGGTTTTGGCTCACCTCTCCCAAGACCCTGGCCTCATTGCTGCCTTTGCCCGAGGTGAGGATATCCATGCCACGACCGCCTCTAAAATCTTTGGCATTCCTGTGGCGGAAGTGACTCCTGAGATGCGACGGAATGCCAAAACGGTCAATTTTGGAGTCGTTTATGGCATGAGTGATTATGGATTGGAACAAGCCACCAATCTCAGCCGGGAAGAGGCTGCTCAATTTATCTCCCTGTATTTCGAGAAATATCCCGGGGT
Organism: Dehalococcoidia bacterium; assembly: GCA_021160725.1. GTDB lineage: Bacteria > Chloroflexota > Dehalococcoidia > GIF9 > AB-539-J10 > RBG-13-51-36. The sequence goes on from JAGHCA010000078.1 coordinate 37,557, forward strand.
GAAGAAGTATCTCGAGGCAACTAAGGAACAAGCCCGCAAGCTGGGTTATGTCCAGACAATATTGGGGAGGCGGCGGTTCCTGCCGGAAATTACTTCTACCAATCGAATGGTCAGGGAAGCTGCGGAGCGCATGGCTATAAATGCCCCGGTGCAGGGCAGTTCTGCTGATATCATCAAAATCGCCATGATAAATCTACACCGGGAGATGGAGAGGCGGAATCTTAAGAGCAAGATGCTGTTGCAGATACACGATGAATTGCTCTTCGAGGTGCCCGAGAAAGAAGTGGAGGAAATGAAGTCCCTGGCTGACGAACTTATGCCCAGGGCTGTCGAGCTTAGTGTCCCTGTGAAAATAGACATCAAGCTGGGCAGAAACTGGGGCGAGATGAGATGAAATGCCGGAGCTGCCTGAGGTAGAAACGATTAAGAACGAGCTTTCGCCCTGGGTCGTGGGGCGAAGTTTTACCGAAATCAACATCTTAGATGCCAGACTGGTATGCGGTGGTTCTGTTGAAGAAGTCCGTCGCGGGTTAATCGGACAGAAGGTAGAAAGACTGGAGCGACGGGGGAAATATCTCATCTTTCACCTCTCGAGTGGCAGGTCACTGATTATGCATCTCAGGATGACTGGCAGCTTGCTGTTAAATCCTAAAGACGTGGACCGCTATGCCCGGGCGGTTTTTCACCTTTCCAATGGCCACTTCCTTGTTTTCAGCGACCGTCGCCGGCTGGGGAAAATGTGGCTGGTGGACGATGCCGGTGTCGTGGTTTGCAAGCTTGGCCCCGAGCCACTGGATGAAAGTTTTACCCCGGACATTCTGGAGCAACGACTAAGCCGGCATCGTATTCCCGTAAAAGCAGCGCTTCTCGACCAGTGTATCGTCGCCGGAATCGGCAATATGTATGCCGACGAAGTCCTCTTTGCTGCTCGCATTCACCCTCTCAGAAAAGCAGACGATCTGTCGTCCGAGGAAATCCGAACTTTACATAATTGCATCCGTAGAATTCTTGTGGCAGCCATCGGCAACAGGGGCGCCAGCGTGGATACCTACGTCCGCCCCGAGGGCGAGCTGGGCACTGCCCATTTCGATTTTAAGGTTGCTCATAAGGGAGGCGAAACCTGCTCTGTTTGCGGCAGTACCATCGAGCGGTGTGTGGTGCAGAACCGTGGCACCTACTTCTGCCCCAGATGCCAGCCTTTGACTCCTCGTCTCTAATATAAAGACCGGCAGCGGCTGGATTTGAACCAGCGACCCTTGGGTTATCGACCCAAAACGGGAGGATAATTCTCAGTTTTCGCCGTTATTCGCTGGTGTTTGGTACCAAAATGATTAGGCTTCTTCTCTTCGAGATGTGGGACGGGACAAAAGGCCGGGAGAAGGGCAACAGGGGTGTGGGATATATTTTAGCTGTAAATATTCGATGGTAGAAAAACAAAACATGGTGCTATAATCTGGACAACTATAAATTGAAAGTTATTTCTCAGCTTGGACTATCGAAGGAAAGAAAATTTAAAGGAGAGAAAAAATGAAGTGGAGACTACTGATTAGTGTAGGAGCTTTCATCATTGTTGCGTTAATTTTAGGAATTATTGGTCAGTTCAGTGGCGAAACCGTATTTAATGCTTATGCACTGGGTGTTCTCGCAGTTGGGTTAGGTGCTAATAGCTTGATGATATCGTTCAACACTGCTAAAAGAACGAATAGTATAGAAGCTACACTTACGCGCATAGCAAGCTTGCAAGAAGAAATAAAAAAAGCTCAGGAGGAACAGCCAAGTTCTAGTAAACCTATATTGGCAACGTTAGAGGGGCTATCACAATATTATTTAGACTATATAGCTAAACAGAAGGGAAAGGATGAGAATGAAAAAAGTTAAGTAAATTTCAGGGAGTATTCATGAAATGCGTAAAAGAGGCTCAAAAGCTAACTGCCAGCGACTGAATTTGACCCAGCGACCAGAAGCTTCTTCCCTTCGAGATGTGAGACGATGCTAGAAAACCAGGAGGAGGTCGGCAGGAGTGTGGGGCAAGTTAAGGCTAAAACCAGTTTTTGGACAATATCTTGACTGACTGGAGAGAATATGCCATAGTCCAATGTATTAGCCCATCCATATAAAAAGGCACAGTTGATTTCTGGAATATCCCATATCCCAAAACTCAATTTAAGGAGTGAGAAATATGAATAACGGCTATTTGGAAAAGCTTAGTCAAGTCGAGCTGGCTCGTTGTGTCATAGATGTATTAAGACGGACAATATTGCACTACGGCATATGGTTCAGCGAAGTCAGCCATCAGTTGGGTCTGGAAGAAGCTATTCGGCTTGAAAAGGAGGCTTTCGACTGGTTTTTCCCTATAGCGGTAAATCGCTTGTCCAGAACCCTTGGCTTTGAAACTGCAGACGACTTGCCACTCTGGTTGACTAACATGGAAAAGGAAAAATTGATTAGCCTGATAAAAACTTTTTCCTTTACCTGGTTGACATGTGATGGAGTATGGTTTCGAACTGTTGAAGACAATTATGACATGTATACCAGCAAAAGGTGTAACGATACCAGCTGGGTTAAGTATTCGCCTGTTGAAGCATGCATAATAAAATCATCTTTACAGCTTCCCGAGCAAAGTGGGCTGGATGGTTTGGAACAGGCTTTGAAATTTCGGCTTTTTGCACATATCAACGAGCAGACCATCGAGAGGACGAGTGATGAACTCGTTCTTCGCATGGTGAGATGCCTGGTTCAGGAAACAAGAAAACTCAATAGGTTGCCTGATTATCCCTGCAAGTCGGCGGGACTCGTAGAATTTCCGGCATTTGCCAAAGCAATA
>JAGHCA010000024.1 GCA_021160725.1 Dehalococcoidia bacterium
ATCTCTACCTGGAAAATTGAGAGGGTGATACGAAGGTATAAACTCTACCCTGACAAAAAGAAAGCAGAGAAGATCGCCAGAAAGAGAGCCAGAGCCCGCCAGAAGCCAAAAAAAAGAATCAACCAGTTAGTGAAGGAAGGTAGGCCCTGCTTCCTCTTTCAGCTTGATACCATTGTTATCTACTGGAATGGCCTCAAAAGATATATCCTGACTGCGGTGGACCATGCCACCAAGTTAGGCTATGCCCGGATGTACAAAAATAAGAGCTCAAGGTCTGCAGCAGATTTTCTTTATCGTCTCCGCTACCTTGTTAACCAGCCTATTGAAAACTTACAGACGGACAACGGAAGTGAGTTTGCCTGGGAGTTTGAGAAGGCTGCCGCCAAGTTAGGTATTCAAAGGTACTTCTCCAGAGTCAAAACCCCAAAGGATAACCCGGAAATAGAGAGGTTCAATGAGACCTTAGAGTATGAATGGCTTTACAACTTTAATCTATCTTTAGACCCTGAAGAGTTCAATTACCGGCTAACCGAATGGCTTATAGAATATAACTTCAACCGCCCACACCAATCTCTTGCCTATCTTTCCCCCATAGAGTATATTGAAAAGGAACTTGCTAAAATCCGCAGTCCAGTGTTACCCATGTGGTCAGCCAGCACAATTCATTGACTCAGAGCAGATAGCAAAGTAAAATTCTTGATAATGTACACCAAGACTGTGCTCGATAATGGCTTGAGAATTATCACCAGTCCCATGCCTCATAGCCGCTCAGTTAGCCTTGTCATCCTTGTAGGTGCTGGTTCCTGCTACGAAAGTAAAGAGGAGGCTGGCATTTCTCACTTCGCCGAACATCTATTCTTCAAAGGCACAGAGCGGCGACCAACCTCTAAGGAGATAAGCCAGGATATTGAAGGCGTTGGGGGTATAATCAATGGAGGCACAGATAAAGAACTAACCATCTTCTGGTGTAAAGTTGCCAGTTCTCACTTCCCTGTTGCTCTGGACGTACTGTCCGACCTGCTGCTCAATTCCCGCTTCGATAACAAGGAAGTAGAGCGAGAACGTATGGTTATAATTGAAGAAATCAAGATGAATCTGGATCTTCCCCAGCAGCGGGTAAATACAATCATAGATGAGTTGTTATGGCCAGATCAGCCCCTGGGACGCGAAGTCATCGGATACAAGGAAACTGTGTCTTCGATAACAAGGAAGCAACTATTAGACCACGTTGGCCGCAGATATATACCCAATAACACTGTGCTCAGTATTGCTGGCGACATACAATATGAAGAACTAATGGCCCAAATCAAACCCCTGTTTGATAAATGGGCTACTGGCCAGGTATCAACTGGTTATACAACCAATGCCAAACAAACGAAAGCCAGACTACGCGTTGAGTCCAGAGATATCGAGCAAGTACATCTCTGTCTCGCAGTCCACGGCTTTTCTCACTTCCACCCACAACGCTTTGCCCTTGATTTGCTTAATACGGTGCTTGGCGGTGGCATGAGCAGTCGCCTGTTTACGGAAATACGAGAACATAGAGGACTTGCCTATGATATTCACAGTTATACGGAGCACTTCCTCAGCTCAGGATCATTTGCTATCTATGCCGGCGTGGACCCTAACAAGATAGAAATTGCTGTGGAGGCAATTATCGAGGAGATATCTCAGATTAAACAGGAAATTACAACAAGTGAACTTACCAGAGCCAAGGAACTATCGAAGGGAAGATTGCATTTACGGCTCGAGGATAGTCGCAATGTGGCATTATGGCATGGTAGCCAGGAAATCTTGACACAGCAAATCTTAAGCATAGACGACGTCATTTCTATTGTGGATGCCGTTACCATAGACGAGCTAAAAGCAGTAGCCGAGGAGATTTTTACCGAAAGTGGATTTAATTTAGCTGTAACAGGACCAATCAAAGAAGAGACAACTCTGAGGCAATTGCTTAAAATCTAATGAGTTACAGAAGGAGCCGCCCTAGGGCGGTTCCTTCTGTTATTACTGCAGCGAGCAGTGTCCGTTAATATTCTGGATACCCTCCTCCGGGTGGCATCGCCGGCGTTTTTTCTTTTTCTGGAATGTCAGTTACCAGGGACTCTGTAGTCAGAATCATGGTGGCGATGCTGGCACCGTTCTGCAGAGCACTCCTGGTGACCTTGAGAGGATCTACAATACCCCTCTCTACCATATTTACACCCAGTTCATCATTGAATGCATCGTAGCCTATGCCAGGCTTGCTTTCCTTTATGGCATTTATCACCACTGAGCCTTCTCGACCACTATTTCCAGCGATGCATCTCAGAGGCTCTTCCAGAGCTCGTTTTAGAAGATTCACTCCAGTTTTCTCATCACCTTCCACATTGAGCTTGTCCAAGGCTGATAGGGCGTTGAGAAGGGCAACACCGCCACCAGGCAGGATGCCTTCTTCTACAGCAGCTCGAGTAGCTGATAGGGCATCCTCCACACGGTGTTTCTTTTCCTTGAGCTCTGTCTCCGTAGCTCCACCTACCTTTATCACTGCCACACCACCCGCTAGTTTGGCCAGCCTTTCCTGTAACTTCTCTTTATCATAATCTGACGTGCTTATATCAATCTCAGACCTGATTTGTTTAATCCGAGCCTCGATATCTTTAGCCTCGCCCTTGCCTTCAACAATGGTGGTATTATCTTTATCAGCAATCACCCTTCTGGCTCGCCCTAAATCTTCAATGGTAACCGAGTCCAGTTTTCTGCCAACTTCCTCAGATATAACCTTACCTCCAGTAA
>JAGHCA010000003.1 GCA_021160725.1 Dehalococcoidia bacterium
CCGGAGAAAGCCACCGGGAAGGCAAAAGATTTGGTAAGAATGGCGGTAGCTAAGGCAAGGCTGATAGAGCCACTTAAACCTTTGTCGCTTCCTATTAACCGTTCTGCGTTGGTCATTGGTGGAGGAATAGCAGGTATGGTGAGTGCATTAACTCTGGCAGATCAGGGATTTGAAGTTTGTCTTATCGAGAGAAACAGCATGTTGGGCGGAGTAGCAAGAAGAATACATTACAATATTGAAGGTGAAGATGTCCAGCAATTTCTTGGTAAGCTTATTAGTACAGTCCAAGAACATCCCAAGATTAAGGTATATACTGATGCCTGGATTGTGGATGTCCATGGATACGTTGGTAACTTCACCACAGAAATCATGAGATATCGTGGCAGAGTCGTAGAAAAGATAAACCATGGTGTCACCATAATTGCTACCGGAGCGCAGGAGTATAAACCAGACGAATATCTTTATGGAAGAGACCCGAGGGTTCTTACTCAGCTTGAACTCGAAGAGGAAATAGTCAGTGGAAACCTTGATATTGTGAACTGTGATAATCTAGTAATGATTCAGTGCGTGGGTTGTCGGAATGACGAACGGACTTATTGCTCCAGGGTATGCTGCAACGAAGCAATTAAGAATGCCTTGAAGCTTAAAGAGATGAAACCCGAGATGAACATCTACATCCTTTACCGGGATATAAGGACATACGGATTTTATGAGAAGTTTTATGAAGAGGCAAGGCGGAAAGGGATTATCTTTCTGAATTATGATTTATCAGATAAACCTCGGGTAAGACAGGAGAGAAAAGATGGTCAGCTTTTGTTGAGGATTCAGGTTAAGGATAAGGTGCTTGGCGAAGAAATAGCTATTGATGCTGACATTGTTGCCCTAAGTGTAGCGATGGCGCCGGCGACGGAGGCGAGTGAGCTTGCCATGTTATATAAGATTCCTGTGAATGAAGACGGCTTCTTTTTGGAAGCGCACGTAAAACTTCGCCCTGTAGACTTTGCCACAGATGGAGTCTTTGTCTGTGGGCTGGCTCACGCGCCGAAATCCATTGAGGAAAGCATTGCCCAGGCAAAAGCTGCTGCATCTCGTGCTACTACCATATTGGTTAAGAATGCCATAGTTGGGGAAGGAATCATCGCTTCAGTGGATGAAAACTTATGTAGTGGTTGTGGTGTATGCGAGGCCGTGTGTCCTTATGGGGCGATAGCTGTGGATAAAGAAAAGGGAGTTTCTGTAGTAAACGAAGCGCTTTGCAAGGGTTGTGGTACTTGTTGTGCTGCCTGTCCGTCCGGTGCTGTTCAGCAGCGAGGATTTACTAGGGAGGAAATCTCGGCAATGCTTAATGCTGCTTTGGTAGGAACGTGAAAATGAAAGACTTTGAACCTAAGGTTATTGGCTTTTGCTGTAATTGGTGTGCTTATGCTGGTGCTGATCTTGCTGGGGTGAGCCGGATGCAATATCCGACAAATTTAAGAATGATCAGGATGATGTGTTCGGGAGCGGTAGCACCTGTGTATATATTGGAAGCCCTTAAACAAGGGGCTGATGGAATTTTTGTAGGGGGTTGTCATCCTAGGGATTGTCACTACCTGGAAGGGAACTACAAAACACTGAGGAGGGTTTTGCTTCTTAAAAAACTCTTACCCCAGCTAGGAATCGAGCCGGAGCGGCTGCGATTGGAGTGGGTCTCCGCTGCTGAGGGGCAAAGATTTGCTGAAGTAGTCACTAATTTCGTTAAGGAAATCAAAAAGCTAGGCCCCAGTCCCTTGAGAGGTACCCTTCAGAGCTAACTGAAGGTAACTATAATACTAAGCCAAATCGATATCGCGGATCATAATTAACTTTGGTTACCTTATTAGTCGGAGGAAATGATTTATGCCCATGTTATAGCCATTCCTTTTCGGCTGCCAGCTTTTTTGCTTTCCCCAGGTCAGTTTTGCTATTTATGTTGAAGAAGCTTAGGTGCTCAGGGTCAAATCTGTTGATCTCATCTTTTTCAACATACTTCGCTTTGACTAGAGTAAAAAGCCTGCTAATCTTCAGTTCATTTTGCTCCAGCAACCATCGGATAGGAGCCACGCAGTTCTTGGAATATACTGCGCAAAGAGGTTCTAATTTATCTTCTATCTGTGGAATAACGATATCAAAGTTAGAGCAGATTTGGGCCATGTATTTAAGCAAGCCAACGCTTAGAAATGGCATATCGCAACCAACAACAATGGCTCGTGGACTGGCTGAAGCCATTAAACCTGAGTAAATGCCCACGAGAGGACTCTTGCTAGGATAAATATCAGCTACTGTTTTTATCCTTGTGGCCGAAGAGCAAGGAATTGCTTTGCCAGGTGCTGTTACTACGATGATTTCTGAACTGAGGATAATAAGGCGATCAATTACCCATTGGAGAAGACTCTTATCACCGATAGCCTGAAGAGCCTTGTCCCGACCAAGCCTTGAGCTTTTTCCTCCGGCGAGAATAATAGATGTCATGCTCAAAACACCTAAAACACAAAGCTACGCTAACATATTATACAGCGCCATGCAAACAGCTTGCCTAATCCTTCCTTCTTTATTAAAATACTAACAAAAGCACATCACAAAGTTTTATTGCAGATTTTTAACCAAATAGAGACAGGTAATATTTCCTTAACAGACAAAGATGGAAGAACTATACAAGCTCAAAGTAAAAGAGATAATGATACCCGTGCATGACACCCCGTTTATGACGGAAGATGCGAGTTGGGAGGAATTTCTCGACAATCTTTCTGTCAGGGCACACGCCTGGGTGGTTAACAATAAGGAAGAGATGAAAGTGGTGGGAGTGGTGACGGAACACGATATGCTGCGTTCCATTATCCCACCTGAGGAAAAGAAGGCTAGGATATTCGGGACCTCCAGGGCTGAGACATTGCGTAAAGAAAGTGTCGCTCAGGATATCATGACACCTGACCCTGTGGTATGTTCACCTGAAGAGGCTGTGGCTGATATTTTTAAGAAGTTTTCCTCTTTCGATATCCGCAGATTAGCAGTTGTTGATGAAAACAAAAAACTTCTGGGAGAAATAACAATTCAGCTTCTAGTAAAAAATCTCAGAAATAAATTTACAAATACTGTATGAATATATATCTTCTTGTTGCTTTTATTCTCATACTTGGCTTCATATTCGGCAGGATATTACGCAAGCTAAAGTTGACAGAAATTTTAGCGTATATTTTGTCGGGTATTATCATAGGACGCGTTCTAAATTTCAGCCCACCTGAACAATTCAGTGTCATCATCTCTGGGACTACACTTGCTCTTATCGCCTACATAGTAGGATTGAGCTTTTCCTTCGATTTTCTAAAGAGAATGGGTAAGCAGATGGTAATCATTTTGATTGTGCAGGTGCTGATAACAGTTATTGCCACAGGGGGGATTGTATATTTATTAACTAGGGATCTCCCACTTTCCATAATTTTAGGTTCACTTGCAGGTGCAACCGATCCTGCAGGGACAATAGCAGTTTTTAGGGACTTAAGAGCCAAGGGGGGACTTACCGACATGACTACTGCTCTTGTCGGGCTTGATGATGCAGTTGTCATAGTTGTCTATGCGGTTGGGATTGCACTTACGAAGATGCTGTTAGGTGCGGAAACAGGCATTTCATTTGCCTTCACTGATCCCTTATGGGAGATTTTTGGTGGCTTAGGATTGGGAGGGGCAATTGGAGCTGGTCTTTCTTACTTCGCGAAGAAAGTGCATCTCACTTCTGACAATATCTTCGTTATTTCTCTGGCGGCTGCCATTCTATGTTGGGGCATTGCCGAAATGATGGAAGTTTCGGCAATGCTCACATGTATGGCTTTAGGAACCGCGGTGATTAATCTCAATGTACAAATCGGTAATCGCTCAAACGAATTATTGGATAATATCATGACGCCGATATTTGTTTTATTTTTCGCTGCTATTGGTATGGAGATGGACTTTTCAGTTTTCTATGTCATGTGGCCTCTTGTAATTATGTATTGTGTTGGTAGAAGTATTGGCAAGATAGCAGGCTGCAGTCTGGGAGGTGTTTTAGCCAGATCTGAATCTAAAATTAAGAAGTACCTTGGCCTTGCTATGCTACCTCAAGCAGGTGTTGCCATGGGTCTTGCCTTCCTGGCAGCTCAAGCATTATCGGGATATGAGCTCGGAGGCAAAATAATCACAATTATGACGGCTACAACAGTAGTTTTTGGACTCCTTTCGCCACCTCTAGTGCAATATGCTGTTAAGAAGGCAGGAGAGGCCCGCAGATAATATTTTTAAGGGTGTGTAATCTGCTGAATATGGTAGCCGACGAGAAAGGCAAAGGGCGATTTACTATTGTTAGCAGAGACCTCCTGCCCGGCTCCTCGGAATATTTCGGCGCTATGATAAGATGTCGGTCAGAATTATACTAACATAGCAGCGGCAGTTCATGAGAACAAAAACGAAAATCCTGGGTATTGAGACCTCTTGTGATGAAACCGCCGCCGCCGTAGTGGAGAATGGCAACCGAATTATCTCCAATGTTGTCGCTTCACAAATAGACATTCATGCTCGTTATGGCGGCGTAGTTCCTGAAGTTGCCTCGAGACAGCATCTCCTCACCGTTATCCCGGTTATCCGCCAGGCAATGACAGGAATCTCCTGGCAGGATATTAATGGCATTGCTGTAACTTTCGGCCCGGGGCTGGCCGGTTCGCTGCTGGTAGGTGTTAATGTAGCCAAGGCAATTGCCTTGGCTAAAAATTTACCTCTTACCGGGGTTAATCATCTTGAGGCACATATCTATGCTAACTGGCTGGCACATTCCGCTGAGTCCTCTCTCTCGACGGGAGAGGAAACGGTGAGGGTGAATTGTGAAGTACAATTTCCCTGCCTTTGTCTTGTTGTCTCCGGTGGACATAGCGATTTAGTATTAATGAAAGGGCATGGGCAGTTTGAAAAATTGGGGCGGACTCGGGATGACGCTGCTGGCGAAGCCTTTGACAAAGCAGCTAGAATATTAGGCTTGGGCTACCCTGGTGGTCCAGCTATTGAACATGCGGCCTGTTCTGGAACTCCTTGCTTACCTCTCCCCAGAGCCTGGCTCAAGAGAAGCCACGATTTCAGCTTCAGTGGACTAAAAACCGCTTTGTGGCATCTAGCTCACAAAGGAGGAGTTTCAGTTGCTGACGCTGCAGCAAGCTTTCAGCTGGCTGTAGCCGATGTTTTAGTTGCCAAGACAATTGAGGCCGCAAAGCAATTGAAGGTGGAGCAAATTTTGCTTAGCGGTGGAGTGGCAGCCAATAAGACATTAACTCAGCAGTTCCTTGCCAACTCGCCAGTACCGGTTATTATCCCGCCTTCTCACTTATGTACTGACAATGCTGCTATGGTGGCTGCTTGTGGCTATTACCATTTTGAGGCTGGGAGGATAAGCGGTTATGACCTGGATGTAGCGCCCGACCTAAGCCTCGGTTAACCCACCTCAATCAGGAAATTCTAAATACTAATTTCCAAACCCTAAACAAATCCCAATATCGAAACTCAAAGCTCTAGACTGTTTTGGTCATTTACATTTTGTATTTTGGTTTTTGGTTAGGATTTCGTGCTTAGGATTTCCTGTTCTTTGGGACTTTTAGGCTATAGCAAGAAATCCTTGATGCTCAGGTATAGGGCTTTTGGATCATAGACAGGCTGTAGAGCTTTTATTAAGATTTTGCTACTGATGAGGATAATTAATCGAGGAACTAAGGAAATGGAAAGGGAAATGAAATACCTCCGGGAAGAGTGCGTGATACTTAAAGCGGCAATCGAGGAGGCTATAAGCAAGGGTCGGCAATTTATGGATGACCTTAATGATATTCCTAAGTACGGCATGGATTTCAGTAAAGACTTCGTCTTCACCCACTTGAACACAGGTTCAGGAATTGTCGGCTGGGTTGACGATTTCTGAACTTGCACCTCGAATCTAACCTGGGTCGGGACTAGTGCTGCTACAATCTGGGTTAGCAGTAATAAGATTGCTACTCACCGTTCTTAAGTGAACTGGTGTTATTCTATCGCACAAGAATAATCACTTTCCCCTTACTTTTGAAGCTAAAACCAAATTCAGCAAGCGTTTGGCCTCTTTAATTTGTCCCCTAGGTATGGTAAAACGGATTACTTGTTTCGTGTTTGGTAACTTCGAAATATCTAACTTCAACTGTGGCTGGAAATGTCCACTTGTTATCTCAACGGAAGTGACTTCGCTGTAGCGAATCTCGAAGTTTGAAGGGTGCAAGGTTACCAATTCACTGAGGGGCTTTGCTTGTAATCTGTGGCGCCGTTCTTGAGCAATTTCCGTCCGCTTAATCCGTTCCGCTCGTTTTGCTAGCACGTGCCCAAAGAGGAATTCCTTCAATGTAAGGCGGTAGCGAAAATCATTGGGGTGCTGGATGATACAGGCTACTACCCTTTCTGTAGTGAAAAGCAGGTCGTAAAGAGTATCAAAAGTGTGATAGCTGACTCCAAATAGAGAACCTACAATTTGCTCCATACTAGCTTATCCTTCGACGATTGGGAAGTTAGCTTCCTCTGCCAACTTCCTACATCAGACACTGAATTAATTCCTGCTGATAATCGCCAAAGTCTGACTTGCCTCACACATAGAATAACAAACAGGTTGGCTGTTTGCAAGCTGCTGAGCGCCGGATGAACTTGGTAAACCATGACCTGGATGTAGTGCCCAGCCTTAGCATTGGGTGATCCATTATGTGTCTTTGCGTTAATAATAGACGGTTAATGGAAAACTGTTCACTATTTGCCGCTCGCTCCTTCTTGGGAGTTGTCGGCTAATCCGACGATTTCTCAGTTTGCACCTGAATATTCCTCAACTATCCAGAGGACACTGCGAGCAACTGCCCTCTCGGCAATAATTCCTGAAGACGTGAATTAAGCCTTGTTGATGGCAGGCAGTGAAATTGGGTAGCTCCTCCAGGCCAAGTTGTTTAGTCATGTGCCGTGTTATACAGTGTTCTGCCAATCTTGGATAGCCATAGTAAAGTTCTATAGCTTTCTCTGCGAGCCTCGCCTCATTAGTTATCTCCCCCCAGGCAAAAGCAAAGGGCAATACCACGTTTACTACAATTTCACCTGCTTTGTTATTTCCCAGAAGAGCCGATATCTTTGTTTTACTTCTGACATCAAAATCAAGATGATTTCGCCAGTAGTCATTGCCAGCCACAGTCAAACCATTCTCCAGCACACGATATCCAGATGACAGGGGCGCTTCCTTGATTAGCTGCAACATTCCTGCCAGCAAGGTTCCTTCATGGTAGCGCTCAATAAGATAGCTCAGGGCAACAATACGACGTACTGGAGAATTGTTGGGATATATGTGAGAGAAGTTCCAGTCTCTTTCCTTCATGATCTTGGCTTTTTTGCCTGCCAACTCCCATAGTTTTTCCAATTTCTGGACTTCTTTCTCCTTGGCTACTTTTCCTTGCCCTCTTTGAGAAGGTAATAGCCCGGCTGTGCCTAACAATAAGGCTTGCTTCAGAGCCAATCCCTTTCTGGATTCGACGAGTTTGAGGGGCATTCTGGCAGCAAGCTCCTCGAAGGGTTTTGTATTTTTGACGTAACCCAGAGCTCTCATCATGCCTTGAAAAAGCACTTGCTCTACTTCCCCTTTCTGAATCCCGATGGAACCGAGGCGAAGAATCTCAGTTTGAAAATTCATCGCTTTCTGCTTAAATCTTTCTTCACCGGCAGCATTCAATAGCTTTCTTAAAGTTTGTCTGTCCATATGGTTCAGCACTTGGAAGCAAGGGAGTTGGTGAGGTAATAAATAAGCTTGATGCTGCAATGCCTGTGCTAGACATAGCACAGGAACCGATTTGCCATTTTGTAGTGAAGTAGGAGAATGACAATCATGCCACATCACAGTATGAAGGATAACATTATTATATTGAGCATCACAATGATGTCCATGGTTATACCAGTCTTCGGAATTAACGTGAAGTTCGACATCTCCCTGTATCAAATTAGATTTGCTCACAATAACTGCGTCCCTAAAATCGGGACCATTACCACCATTAGTCCGGCCGGGATAGATTATCTTGATTGGCTCGCCTTGCGTAGAAATTAGCTCTTTCCCTACAGCCTGCTGCCATATTAGAGCCACTTGCTTTTCCGAGAGCTTTATCCGATTACGTGTAATCATGGCACAAAAAAATTACCTGCCACGTCGGCCTTAATCTGATTTATCGTGCTTCTCTTCAGTTCTGTAGGCAAAGCCGCTACGCTCAGCAATTATGCTAAGTAAGGTAGCTGATGCACCGCGAGGGCGATACATCCCCTTTTCCCATTCGCTGATTGTTTGCTGACGCGTGCCTAATTCCTCGGCTAGCTTTACCTGTGTTAGGTTTAGATATTGCCTCAGTGCCTTGATCTCTTCTTTACTCCATTGTCTTCTTTTTCTTTTTCCTCGTTTCATCACTTAAAATTATACACGATATAGTGTAATTATTCAAGAAAAAATTACCAGATTTTGTGAAAACCCTCTTGCATTTTTGATTTATCTTGATATAATAGAAATTAGCACTCTCGAGGTCCGAGTGCTAAATTTAATGCCAGAAAGGAGGTAATTATGGCCAAGATTGAACCTTTAGGAGACAGGGTAGTGATTAAACCCACACCAAAAGAAGAAGTAAGCAAGGGAGGGATAGTTTTACCGGATACGGCTAAGGAGAAGCCCCAGGA
>JAGHCA010000022.1 GCA_021160725.1 Dehalococcoidia bacterium
CCGATTGGGTTTCTTGGTGAGCCAATAGATATAGCTTACATGGACTTGTATCTTGCTTCTGATGAGTCCAGATGGGTCACCGGAGCGGGCTTCATGATAGATGGAGGAAAAACAGCAAGATAGAGTGATACATTTATGTACTTCGAAACAGAGAATGGCATGGAGGATAAGAGATAATGAGCAAACCCAGGACGACTTTTTTATCGCAAGAGGAGATAGAGGCTATTCACAATGCTTCACTCCGAGTATTGGAGAAGACGGGTATCAAGGTGATGAGCGAGACGGCGCTGGATGTCTTGAAGAAAGGGGGAGCGAAGGTAGATTACGGTACGAATCATGCAACGCTTCCCAGGCAGCTGGTTGAAGAGGCATTGGAGATGGCTCCCAAGACCATAACATATGGTGCTAGGAACCCCAAATATGACTTTGTGCTGAACAAGCAAGAGCCGCATTTCTGTCCGACGGGAGATCCACCCTTTATACTGGACTGGGAGACGGGGCAGCGGAGATATTCCACGGCTGAAGATGTTGCTAATTGTGCAGTGATAGCTGATTATCTGGACCATGTTCAGCTTACCTGGGTTATGCTGACTCCAACAGAGGTGCCAGCTCCCATGCAGCACCTGGTGGGTATATGCACCTGTCTAAGGAACACGGAGAAGCATGTCGAAGACGAGGCGCTGAGTGCCAGGTCTGCCCAATACCAGGTGGAAATTGCCACTGCTATAGTAGGCGACAGTAAGCGGCTGAGGGAGAGACCCATTTACTCGGCGGTGCAATGTCCGTTCTCGCCGTTGACATATGATAAAGGGATAACAGAGGGAGCGATAGAGCTGGGGAAGGCAGGTATTCCGGTTGTGTTGTACCCGTTGCCCTTAGGAGGTATGACGGGGCCTGCGACTCCGGCGGGGACGATGGTTATAGCCAATGCTGATGTTCTGGGTGGCTTGGTTATTCAGGAATTAGCCAGTCCTGGTGCGCCGGTAGTTTATTCGGCAGGTGCCGGTACCGTGAATTTTCAGAACGGAGAAAGAATCAGATCCCCGGAGGGTCCACTGATGCAGCTGGGCCTGGGGCAGTTAGCCCGCTACTATGGCTTACCTGATGAGAGGCCGGTTTTTTACGGTGCTTCCAAGCTTCTGTCCCGGCAATCCGACCATTACAGGGTTGAGGCGTTACTGACACAAATGTCGATTGAGCCTGTTCCTGACATAGTTCTCGGTCTGGGGGGGTTGGAAGGAACCACATCTCCGGAGGCGATGGTGATTGATAACGAGATTGTGGATTATGCTTTAAGGTTTGCGCAAGGCATTGAGGTGAATGATGAGACGCTGGCTGTAGATGTCATTGATAAAGCTGGACCTGGCGGTCATTATCTGGGGGAGAGACATACTCTAAAGCATTTTCGGGAGAGGTGGATGCCGAGGTTGGATGTGGACAGACTGGAGACATGGGAGAAGGAGGGCATCAAGTCGCTAGGCGAGCTGGCGCATGAGAAGGTGAAGGAAATTCTGGCGACGCATAAACCGACACCCTTACCTGAAGATGTTGACCGGGAAATCTGCCATATTTTGAAAAAAGCCCAGGAAAAAGCTTGACATGTAATATTGGGTGTGTTAAATTCTCCAGTTTAGAGAATAGTAAACGAAGAACAGGAGAGATAGAAATGAAAGCACTAATAGTAGGAGCTGGGGCACAAGGACTTGTAATAAGCTGGGTGTTAACAAGGTCTGACGATGTCTCAGAGGTGGTGTTGGGTGATATTGACCAGGGCAGATTGAAGGATATTGTGGAAACGAATCAGAGCAAGAAGCTCAAAACGGCGATGGTGGATGCCAGCGATACAGATGGCATGGCAAGGCTGATGAAAGATGGGAAATTTGACCTGGTAGTGAATGCTACATTGCCTGCCTTTAACGACAATATAATGGAAGCTTGTTATGAAGCAAGAGTAAACTACCTGGATATGGCAACTAGCGAGTACTTTCCGGGTGGGGATGAGAATATACCTGTCGAGGAGCTAAAGTACGCCAAAAAATGGGAAGAGGCTTCTCTTAAAGGGCTGATCTTAGCTGGTTCCGATGCCGGCACCACAAATGTGATGGCTAAAGAGGCGGCAGATGAGTTAGATGAAGTTGACAGCATAAAAATAAAAGATTATGCAATAACTGAATCTGAAAAGCCAATAGTGCTGTGGCAACCACAAACTTATCTGGGGGACCTTAGCTCACCGGCTGTGATATGGGATAATGGCTACAAGAAAATGCCTCCCTTCAGTGGAGAAGAGGAATACGATTTTCCTCCTCCCATAGGTTGCAAAGGGAAGGTGTATTATCATAGCCATGAAGAGCCGCTGGTAATCCCAAAATTCATTGGGAAGCCGGTAAAGTATGTAGATTTCAAGATGGGTGAACCTGAGCTTATGCTGTGGAAATCTATTGTAGACCTGGGATTGATGAGCGAAGATCCTATTGAGGTTGAAGGTAAAAAAATAGCTCCCAGGAGTGTTTTCTTCAAGTTGTTACCCCCGACACCCAAAGCGAAAGAACTGATAGAGCTGGTAAAAAGCGGAAAGCTCAGGAGCAGGCTGATACTTACCGTGGATGTTGATGGTAAGAGAGTGGGCAAGGATTGGCATTATCAACTGTGGACCGAAGGTCCTGATTGTGCAACAGCCTGCGAAAGAATTCCCGGCGCCAGTGATGTGTCCTCCGCTACTGCAATATCAGGAGCTGTATTCTCATTAATGATGTTAAGAGGGCAGGTAAAGCATACAGGTATATTTCCACCAGAGGTTTTTGATAAAGAGGAAAGGATGATATACTTTAAGGTGATGAGAGAGTGGGGTATAAAGATACATAAAAGAACAGAGATGATATTGTAGATTAAGGAGGAGAGCCAGTTCTCCCCAATAATAATAATGGTGATGACATAAGTTGGCTTTAAAAGGATTTGCAGGATTTGCCATTAGAAAAGTTGTCGGTGCTGTCATCACCATTTTTGCTATTGTATGTTTTAACTTCGTTCTCTTCCGTATAGTGCCGGGCGACCCAGTGCGCCTGATGTTCAGGGATCCCAGGGTAAGCGCTCAGAAAATACATGAAATGTATGAGCGATTTGGGCTGACCGGCAGTTTGTGGGACCAATTCATTGCTTATTTACGACAGCTATTTCTTCATGGAGACTTAGGGTACTCATTCGCACGGAGAGCACCTGTCACAGAGGTAATTATTGACAGGGTGCCGCAAACATTGCTACTGGTTCTAACGGCTCTTTTTATAGCCGTTATTGTGGGCACCATGCTCGGTGCCATTGCGGGATGGAAGACGGGTACAAAACTTGATTCAGCTATAATTAGCGTGTCCCTGACATTGTATTCGATTCCAATATTCGTCATGGGCATAATAATTCTCCTGGTTTTGTCTTTTTACTTGGGACTTTTCCCCCTAAGTGGGATGTATACAATCGGAGCAGACCTGACTGGATGGGCATACTGGAAAGATGTCCTCTGGCATATGTTTCTGCCGACATGTTCGATAGTAATCTGGTATGTTGGGGAATATATTATAGTAACGCGAAGTTCCATGCAGGATGTACTGGACCAGGATTATATAATCGCAGCTAGGGCGAAAGGGATAAAAGAATCCGCTATTCTACTCAGGCATGCCTTGAGAAATGCTATCTTACCTGTGGTCACGATTACCGGGGTAAATGTGGCTTTCGCCATATCCGGAGTGATTGAGGCGGAAACAGTATTTGGGTGGCCTGGCATGGGTAGGCTAGTGTATGCATCTGTTATGTCTCGTGATTATCCTGTTCTTCAAGGCTTGTTCCTGGTATTTGCTGTGTTAGTTGTACTGGCTAATTTAGTGGTTGACTTGATATACGGTTACATAGACCCGAGGATAAAGGTGAGAAGTGAGTAATTAAGATGTCCAGGCTTATCAGAGGATTGCAAGATTTGAGGAAATCCTTGAAACTGCTCCTGACACATAACATGGGGAGAGTGGGGATAATAGTATTTGTGATACTTGGCGTTATGGTCATATTTGGCCCCTATATGCGCACGGTAGACCCGATGAGAACAGGATTGCCTCAGAATATACTTCAGCCTCCCTCTTCTCAATTCTGGTTTGGCACCGACCACCTGGCCAGAGATATTTGGAGCCAGACCTTATATGGTGCCAGGATTGCGTTGCTCGTTGGATTCATGGCAGCAGTAGTTACAGTGGCTGTTGGCACGCTGATAGGATTGATAGCAGGCTATTTTGGAGGAAAGGCCGATGAAGTACTTATGAGGATTGTGGACTTCTTTATGATGCTGCCGTATTTACCACTGATGATAGTTTTTGCAGCGGTGTTGGGGCCAAGTATATGGAATATAGTCATAGTGATAAGCATTACATATTGGCCCTACACCGCCAGGGTGATCAGGTCTCAGGTCTTATCTATTAAAGAAAGGGCATTTGTGGAAGCATCGAGAAGCGTGGGAGCAAGTGACAGCTTATTGATTTTTGGTGAAATCATGCCCAATGTGGTGCCCTTGATGTTTGCTGAAGCTGTTTTGATGGTTACCTGGGCAATTTATGCAGAGGCAGTGCTGGCCTTTCTTGGTCTGGGCGATCCCACGACCATAAGCTGGGGGATGATGCTTCATTTTGCCCATGAGTCAGGTCTTATGTCCATGGCTCCCTGGTGGGTGATACCTCCGATAGCATGTATCTGTGCCACAATACTCGCTTTTACTTTTCTGGGGACTGCGGTGAGCGATATAATGAAGCCAGGATACAGGGAAGCGAGGGGATTATAATCAGAGATGGCGTTGCTAGAAGTTGAAAATCTGAAGGTATACTACTTC
>JAGHCA010000038.1 GCA_021160725.1 Dehalococcoidia bacterium
ATATAAAGCCGTACATAGTGGTCTTCGTCACGGTACTCTGGCCCCCAAACCCGGGAGAGCAGGGTTTCATGGGTAAGCAGCTTACCAGCATTAGTTACCAGTTGGTAGAGAAGCCTGTATTCAGTAGGCCTGAGTTGCACCTCCCGCCCCCGGACAATGACCTTTCGTTTGTCGAAGTTGATGCGCAGGTCCTCATCAACCACTACTTCAGACGCCGAAGTCAGACTCTTTGCCTCTGTCCTCCTTAATACGGCTTTGACCCTCGATACAAGTTCTCTTGGACTGAAAGGCTTAGTCATATAATCATCGGCACCAAGGTCCAGGCCATGAACCCGATCAAACTCCTGCCCCTTGACACTGAGAAAAATGACTGGCACCGATGATAGTTCGCGGATCCTCTTTAGCGTTTCGAAGCCATCCATATCCGGCATCATGACATCGAGGATAACCAAGTCGGGCAATTCCTTAGTAACTTTCGCCAGGGCCTCGTAGCCACCATGAGCACCGAGGACACAAAAGTCCTCCAGTTCTAGATTCATGGTAATAAGCTTGATTATTTGGGGTTCATCATCTACAACCAGTATTTTCTTATCACTTTTCATATCTGTTCACATTCTCGAAGGCTCAAGTGCTTTGCTCCAAAGGTAAGGTAAAGGTGAATTGAGAGCCTTTGCCTAATTTACTGGCGACCTCAATCCTACCTCCGTGCGCCTCTATGATTGACTTGCAAATATAAAGTCCCAACCCAATGCCTTTCACCTTTTTCACTTCACTTCTGTCGGTACGCTGGAACCGCTCAAAGATCCGCTCCATATCTTCTCCTAGTATACCTATTCCTTCATCAGCAACAGTTACCTTAATCTTTCCGACGCTGCTCTCGCCCGTTATGTTTATCTTACCACCCTTTGGCGAATACTTGATAGCGTTGTCAATAAGATTAGTCAGCACCTCCTCCATCAATGCCGGATCAGCTAATATCGGGGGCAAATCGGGTTCACAGTCAATCTCGAATTTATGGATATCCGTCATCGTCTGTAATCGGGACACCACTTTCTCCACAAGAGATGATAGCTGCACCTCCTCCTTAGCCAGGACAGACGTGTCCGTAGAAATGCGTGCAGCAAGGAGGAGCTTGTTTACAATTCTGCCGAGGCGATCGCTTTCAGCCTCAATTACTTGAAGGCTGTCGCGCAGTATCTCAGAGCCCCAATTACCATTACGCTGAGCCAATGTGCTGGCATAGCCCTTGATAATAGAAAGAGGAGTCTGTAGCTCGTGCCCTAGCATTGATAGGAATGTCTCCCTGAGATTTTCAACCTCCCGCAGCTTTGATATATCACGGACGTTGATCACAGCGTTTATTGGCTTGCCCTCGAGACTATAAACAACGGAATAAGTCATCGCCACATCAACATCATTACCTTCTATCGTCTGGATTGTCCCCTCAAGCTCGAAAGTTTGGCTACTTTGCTCAGAATTCATCAGGATTGGACACTGCGTATTGCATAAGCTTTGCCCCTGCCGATTCCGTAGGTTTAAGACCCTGAAACACTCCTTGCCTAACACGCCTTCTCTGGATTTACCAGTGAGCCGCTCCATAGCCATATTGAAGCCAGTAATCCTGCGCTGTCCATTGATACTAACTATGCCCTCGGCACTGGTCTCCAAGATTAACTCCACCCTATGTTTTTCCGCAGCTAGAAGATGAGCTAACCTAGCATTCTGTACTGCAATGGCTGCCTGTTCGGCAAAGGCTGCCAGCATATCCCGGTTTTTTTTTGAGAAAGCTTTTGCCTTAAAAGGGCGAAGTACATAAATGAGACCAACTGACTTGTCTGCGATTTGCAGCGGCAGGGTAACTATGGGATCTTGCCTGGTTCCTTGGTTAGAGAAGGGCAAAGTGGTACCGGGGCTAAGCTCAGAAAGCAAGTTGTAGCTTTCCTTACTCATACTGAGGTCAGGGATTGCTTCATCAAGGAGCGGTTGAATCTGTGCCAGTGCCTTGCTATCGAGCCCGTAGGAAGCCCCCACAACAAAGCGCTGTTCTGCCTCGCTCCACATGGCCACCACACCAGCACTGCCCTTCAGCGCCTTTACGGCATTTTTCAAGACAAGTTCCAGGGTGGCTTCAAGATTAACCTGCTCCAGTTTTGTGCGTGGAATCTGTATCATAAAAGTCTTACTATGCTCCGCAATATTTTAAGTCTCTAATGGAATTTTAGCATTTCTCTAACGCTATTCTAATACAAGGGTTCTTATAATGAAATCAGCAACCTTAGAAGTAAGCTGCTAATAAAAATAAAAGAGGAGGTGTTTATACAATGATCAAAGCTTTATTGATAACGAGGTTACGACCGCTTATTGACCGTGTCGTAGTCAGGCATATTAAACGATTGCTTAGGAGATAAAGTTCTACATTGCAAGCAAGGAGCGCTACTATGGAGCCTTCAGCCGCTCGCTAGTCCTCCCGGTACATGTCAAGAGCGACAAGGCTGAGGCAATCTTCGAAAATGGCGTTCTAACCCTTACTCTCCCTAAGGCTGAGGAAGTAAAGCCTAAGCATATCAAGGTAAAAGCTAAGCCAATGATTGAAGGCGCCAAGAGGTAAATAAGCAGGGTGTTTTCCCTAGCTTACTCTGAGCTGCCTTTGGCGGCATAGAGCGAAAGGAATTCATCATGAAACTCTGCGTTAAGAAAATTTATTGCCCTAACTGCCAGCGGCTGGTGAGAGGGCGTGAGCAAGCAGTTGATAGCTGCGTACGCGTTTCTTGTTCTAGGTGTAGCAGTCTCATCTGGGTTTGGACTGGTGTTACTTGGGAGTATGCAGCGAGGAGTGCCAAGTAACCCCATCTTGCTTATAGCTAAGGGGACTGCAATACCTGCTTCAATAAGAAAAGAAATACAAGGCAGATATTTTATTTCAAGGAGGTGATAGATAGAAATGCGCATTGCTATGATTTCTCCGCTTGAGATGCGAGTGCCGCCGGTCGCCTACGGCGGTACTGAACTGGTTGTAAGCCTGCTTACCGAAGAATTGGTAAGGAGAGGACATGAGGTGACACTCTTTGCTAGCGGTGACTCTGTGACCAATGCCGAACTGGTATCGGTGTGTCCTCACTTCCTAAGAGGTTCAGGCAGGGATGTGGGCATACTGACTATGCTAAATGTGGTAGCATGCTTGGAGCAGGCAAACAGGTTTGACATCATTCATAATCACACCTGTTTCGAAGGCTTAGCCACAGCAGGGCTGACAAAGACACCGATGCTCACTACCTTGCATGGCGGTCTCGAGGGAGACTGGCTTGAACTCTTCTCTAACTATAAAGGATGGTACAATACCATCAGTCGCTCGGCAAAGTCACTGCTCCCAGAAAAGGAACGATTTGCTGGTGTCATCTATAATTCCATAGATGTTGATTCATATCCGTTTAATAATTCCAGCCGGGAGCCAACTCTTCTCTTTCTCAGCCGTATCAGCTGTGAAAAAGGTCCGCATCTGGCCATTGAAGTAGCTAAAAAATCACGCCGTAAGCTGATTATCGCCGGCAACGTCCACGCGATTGACGAAGAATATTTCCGTACCATGGTCATGCCCAGAGTAGATGGTGACCAGATTCAATATGTTGGCGAGGCGGATTATCGCCGCAAGCGAGAGCTGTTGGCACAGGCATATTGCCTTCTAGCCCCCATCACCTGGCAGGAGCCATTTGGACTATATTTTATTGAGGCTATGGCCTGCGGCACGCCAGTTGTTGTCTTCAACCGAGGCTCAGCATCAGAGGTTGTGAGTCACGGTGAAACTGGCTTTGTGGTAGAAAGTTTAGATGAGATGGCAGATGCAGTGAACCAAATCTACAAAATAGACAGGAGGCGGTGCCGGGAATACGTGAAGGAACGATTCGATGTGCCACGCATGGTAGATGATTATCTCAGAGCTTATGAGTTGGTGCTATCTAAGGAATATAGCACAAGGGAAATTGAGACACTGGTTGGTGCTGACAGACAACTAGGGAACACCATTGAACTCTCCGTGGGAGCCAAGGCTTCAGATAACATGATACAAACAAGGAACTAAGGTTGATAATAAGGAGCTACTGTTGTGTGCCACTGCATTAGAAAGGAGGTGGTAAAATGCAATTAGAATCCGAAACAAAGACATTGGAGTCTGAGCTTTCAAAACGCCTGCGAGAGCATTATCTACTTGAAATTGCCGAGTTAGGGGTGCAGGTGCGAGGAGGTGTGGCCTTCATTAAAGGTACTGTTCCTAACCTGAAGCAAAAGAAGCTGGCTGGAGAAGTAGCTAGTCAGTTGAAAGGCATACGGGACGTGGTTAACATGCTCAGGATTACCCCTCTGCCCATCATAGACGATGAGAGCTTAGAAAAACGTATCAGGCGGGCACTCGCCAGAAATTCTAATGTAGACGAATCCAAGATTTCAGTGGAGGTGGTTAACGGCATAGTCTATCTCGACGGTTTTGTAAACACAGCCGCTGAGAAACGCCTTATGGAGCAAGAAGTATGGGCGACAGCAGGGGTCAAGGATATCATCAACAAGATTAAAGTCATTTCGGCAAGGCCCAAGAGTGACGTAGAAGTCACGGGTGAGATTCTGCAGAGTTTCTCCCAGTGTCTTGGCCTGGATTTGTCCAAGGTAACAGTAGAGATAAAAGATGGTATAGTCTATCTTCGAGGTGTGGTGCCTACGGGTTATCTAAAAGACGCCGCGGAAGAACTTGCTACTTGGGTGCCTTCAATAGCCAGCGTGGTTAATGAACTCAAGGTGCTGGAAGTACCTGCCTTCAAGGGATACGTGCCAACCGGATCAGGCGGAGCGCCCGTTAAGTATTACTCCCAAATGCGAAAGTAGCTGATTAAAGGTCCCTTCCCTGGGAAACCGATATATTAGGCAGAGCATCCAAGGAATAGTTTAAATGTCAATGATGCAACAACCTAAGGATACTGCTGCAAGCTATCTCTTGCCTCATGGCGAGCCAATAGCTCTCTCTGACATCAGAGATGCTTTAATTATCAAGGAGGGTAATCTCTTCTTGATGACAGATATGGAGGGAAACGTCCCCCGCGACAACATGGCGGGTTACGGTCTCTACAAGGGTGATACCAAGTATCTCTCTGTGTATGACCTTACATTTGACGAGATAAAGCCTGTGGTGCTCTTGTCCTCCGCGAAACTTGGCTACAGCTCGGAACAGCATCTCAGCAATCCCACTCTGATTACTAGAGAAGGCAAAACCATACCCAAAGAAAGTCTTGAGTTGAGGCGCCAGCGGGTGATAAATGAATCCCTGCTAGAGACCATTCAGGTGACCAATTTTAACGCCCTGCGGACAACGGTGAATCTACGTTTTGACTTTGATGCGGATTTCGTGGATATCTTCGAAGTTAGAGGAGAGAGGAGACGACGGCGTGGTAAACTTTTCAGTCCGGTAACGGACAAAAATAAGGTGACATTCAAATATAAAGGTCTGGATGGTGTCTGGCGGAGTATGGAAATGAAGTTCTCGCCGACTCCAGACCAGCTATGGTACAATGGTGCCCTTTTCACAATCTCTCTGGGGCATCGCGAGAGCACCAGCATCACGGTGACCATAACCCTGGATGGCATTCAAAGCAATGGTCACTTCCCCACCGAGTTTAAACGGCAAACTACTTCCTATCAGGAGTGGCTCCACTCTGGTACACAGATTTTTACCAGCAACGAGTTTGTCAACGCCATGCTGGAGCAGTCTATAAATGATATCCGTTTGCTCATGACTAATGAAGGAGATGGGTCATTCGTTGCTGCTGGGACGCCATGGTTCAACTGTCTGTTTGGTCGTGATAGTCTGATTACCTCGCTACAGATGCTGTCCTTCAACCCGGAAATTGCCAAAACCACACTGCGCATTCTCGCCAAATGGCAGGGCAAAGAGGTAAATGAGTGGCGAGATGAAGAGCCAGGCAAGATATTGCATGAGTTAAGGACAGGAGAGATGGCGCGTCTAGGGGAGATACCAATGAATCCCTACTACGGATCTATTGACGCTACTCCGCTCTTCATCATGCTTGCCACCGAATATGTAGCCTGGACTCATGATATAGAACTATTGCGTGAGCTTGAGCCCAACCTGATGGCAGCGCTGGAGTGGATCGATAACTATGGCGACGCAGACAAGTGCGGCTACGTGGAGTATTGCAAGCGCTCGCCCAAAGGTCTTCTCAACCAGGGTTGGAAAGATTCTCGTAACGGGATAGTTAACGGCGACGGAACACTAGTTAAGCCTCCTATTGCCCTAGTGGAGGTGCAGGGTTATATTTATGCGGCAAAAAGAGGTATGGCATGGCTTCTTTCCCTCCTGGGAAAAGACCGGCTAACGCGGAGGCTCCGGCGCGAGGCTGCTATTCTCAAGAAACAGTTTAACAATGATTTCTGGCTTGAAGAAGAGGAATTCTACGCACTAGCTCTGGGAGCTAATAAAAAGCCAGCTAGAAGTATAACCTCAAATCCCGGGCAGTGTCTGTGGACAGGGATAATTGACAGAGATAAAGCTGTAAAAGTTATTGAGCGTCTCTTTGCTAACGATATGTTTTCTGGTTGGGGTATCAGGACGTTGAGCAGCCAAGCGGCTCGCTACAATCCATTCGGCTATCATCTCGGCAGCATCTGGCCTCATGACAATTCACTTATCGGCATGGGACTGAAGCGCTACGGGTTCGAGGAAGAATTAAACGAACTGGCGACCGCTCTCTATGACTGCTGCCGTTCTTTTGACTACTACCGCCTACCTGAGCTCTTTTGTGGTGTTCCTCGTACCGCTCACAGCTTGCCAGTTCGCTATCCTGTTGCCTGCCGACCACAAGCCTGGGCAGCTGGTACGTTCATGCTCCTGCTGCAAGCTATTCTGGGGCTTGTTCCGAATGCTCCCGAAAATACGCTCAAAATTATTCGTCCCAGACTGCCATATTGGCTGGATGAGGTCGAAGTCAGAGGTCTAAGGATTGGTAATAGCAGCGTCGATCTCCTCTATGAAAGACGCAGGGGACACACAAAAGTGTCAGCGATTGACAAACGCGGCATCAGTATATTGTTAGGCAGAAAATGGCCGACCTAGTAAAGGTTATGGAGGTGTCACATATAACGTTAACTAAAGAACAGGAAAGAGAAGGCTATGGCGTGGAAAATTGTGAAGATAGAGCGTTAGTATGGCATAAGGAGAACCAAATAACACTCCTCCACTGGTCTCCGGACAATCGACCGAAAGGTTAAGGAGACAGCCAAGGGAAGGAGAAAGAAATTTAAAGAGGTTGAAGAGAGAACTGATTGGAAAGCAGAGTGAGAAACTAAATTTCACTAGAAGGAGGTATAAATGCCAATATATGAGTACCAATGCGAGAAATGCTCATTACGGTTTGAGTTGAAAAGGGGATTCAATGATAACGGGAGCAGTTTCTGCCCTCAATGCGGTAGCGAAGCACGCCGCCTTTTCTCACCGGTCCCCATAATCTTCAAAGGCCCTGGGTTTTATGTTACGGATAGCAGGAAAGACCACGAGTACTTTTCGGATAAGGGCAATGGCGACAAAAATGATAGTAAGAAAGAACCGGAAGCAAAGAAATCCTAATGAGAACCCACGATAATATTTTTATGACGAGGTGAAGAAAGTGATTAAGACAACTACAAGACCGGAGGAGAAGGAACAATCAAACTCAAATGAGACGAAAGAAATTACCTTCAAATGTAAACTTTGTGGAAAGACTAAGCCGCTGAGTCAGTTGAGAGAATTGAAAAGATTCTTTCCCGTGATCATGGCATGTGCCGATTGTGACGAAAAAATGGCTTGCAGCGGCAAGAGGATTAAATGGTCTTAAGAGAGAGTTCAGTGAAGCGAGATTATTACGAAGTTCTGGGAGTCAGCCGGGATGTCGATGAAGCCACTATCAAGAAGGCATACCGTAATCTCGCCATGAAGTATCATCCGGATAGGAATCCAGGCGATGCCCAGGCAGTAGAGCGAATGAAAGAGATAAACGAAGCCTATGCTGTTCTCAGCGATGCTCAGAAACGACGGCTGTATGATACCTATGGCCATGCTGGTCTTGAGGGCTACACCCAAGCGGATATCTTCCGCGATGTGGATTTCTCCAGCCTGTTTCGTGAGTTCGGGTTAAGAGACTTATTTGGTTTTGGCGATAGTCTCTTTGACAGCTTTTTTGGCAGGAGAACTACCACGAGAAGAGGTCCGAGAAAAGGGGCCGACCTCAGATATGACCTCACAGTAACTCTGGAGGATGTTGCCTTTGGTGCCGAAAAAGTAATAGAGCTGTCCCGAGTTGAACAGTGCCCTGCATGTAGCGGCACCGGTGCAGAAGCTAATGGATTAGAGAATTGCTCAAATTGCCAGGGTACAGGGCAAGTCGTCATGGAGCAAAGGTCAGGCTATAGTGTCTTCCGTCAGGTTACAATCTGTGGCAAGTGTCACGGTCAGGGAAAGGTTGTAAAGAAAGCCTGCAAAGAGTGCGAGGGCAAAGGAGTCATTGAACAAGCAAGGGAGATAGAATTAATAATACCACCCGGCGCTGACACTGGTTACCAGATTAAAATTGAGGGAGAAGGCGAAGAAGGAGATGGACTTCGTGGTGACCTCTACGTTGTTCTTAACGTAGAGAAACACCCTATTTTTGAAAGGCATGGTGACGACATCTATGTTCAGAAAGAGCTCTCTTTCACTACGGCGGCCTTGGGTGGGGAGGTAGAAGTTCCCAGCCTCAATGGTAATGTTAAATTGGATATACCTGAAGGAACTCAGACTGGCACGGTTTTTAGAATAGTGAATGAAGGAATTCCGCACGTTGGCAGCTATGGCAAAGGGGATGAGTATGTAGTGGTGAAAGTGAGTACGCCGACAAACTTAAGCCATAGAGAGAAAGAGCTACTCAGAGAATTCGAAAAGTTAAGGCATAAGTCGGAACATGAGAGACATGAACAAGACGATAAAGATGGAATCAGTACCAAATAGGAGGTGGTAATATGGAATTTTCTCCTCTGGCCAGGGAAAAATTAACCCGAATTGGCGAGTTGACTCAAGAAGAGAAGGTGAGGTTGAAATATTCCCAGCATCTGGCTTCTGTCCTCTCCGATTATTTTACTGCCAAGATGAGCCCCGAGGGTTTGTGGAAAGAGCTAAAGATACAAAAAGAAGAAGGCAGAGAATTCTTGCTGAGAGAAGCCCAGCTAAGGTTGATTGATGCCATAAATCTGTCAGGCAGCGAAAGAGATTTTGAAAGGCAACGCCGTGGAATTTTGGCTGTGGAAACACTTAAGAGCGAAAGTAGCTACACTAACCTGGAACAGAGTCTGGATACCATTCAGAATCTGCTCCGGCAATACAGGGAGGAAAAACAAAAAGCCTATAGTACCATAAAGAGGAAAATAGAAAAACAGGTTAAGCTCGCAGCTCAGCAACTAGCAACACAGGCAGAAGCAAAGGGGGCATCAATTGATATACAGACTTCGGTGGAAGCCACGGCAAAGGCTAGCCCGGAGTGGAAAAGCTTCATATTACAGCATGAAAACAGTTTTAACCAGAAACTTAAAGACCAACTCACCAGATTGCGGCAGATAGTATAACTATATTGGTGTTCTATGAAGGGAGTGACACAAACAGAGCCTATTCCTAATGTGGACTCTGGCCTAGGGGAGGATATTCAGATAGAAATCAGCCGGAGGAACTTTGTGCGGGCAGTGATGCTTGCCCCAAAAAGCCAATGTCCACAGGACAAAATCCGTCATTTGCAGAAACTGGCTCTGAAACAAGCAGCGTGTGAACATAGAAATGCCATCGCCTTGCGCAGTCTGGCGAAGGAATGGAGATGTTCAAGGGCAGAATTGGAAGGTCTCTTGATGAAAGCAGTGGCAAAGCACGAAGGTAACACCAACAGAACACGTTCAGACCCATGCTACGATGCCACAACGGGGAAATACCTGTCGCTTGGGCAATGGGTGGAACAGTTCCTGAGCATAAAGAAATGATTTGCCTCTCTCTTTGTCTCTCTTCTGATAAAACTCTAATACTCTTCTAGCATCTCTCTAATACAGAGTGGTCTATCCTGAAAATTTGAAGGATGCTCATAATTTTACAGTAAAGAAGGGAGGGATATAGATGGCAGTCAAGTTTGGTGAAGTACAGTTTGGGATTACAGTCGGTGTCAAGAAGACGGAGAACTTAAAGCTTCTTCTAAGGATCAGTGGTTGGACAAGCTGAAGATATCACCTTCAAGTCTTATTGGGGGATAGTTGTAAACTCTTCCGGACAGCTTCATGGCCATGAAGAGGCAATTCAGGCTTTCCAGTCATTTCTGTAATCACTAGCAAGAACTGAGGAATCAAGTTGCAAAACCAAAAAATTCCAAGGATTTTCTAACGCAATTCCAACTAATTTCTAGCGTTGTTCTAATATTAGGGTGTTTACAATAATTCAAAAGCAAAATTAAGTAACCCAGATCTGGGAAAGGAGGTAATTATGGCCAAGATTGAACCTTTAGGAGACAGGGTAGTGATTAAACCCACACCAAAAGAAGAAGTAAGCAAGGGAGGGATAGTTTTACCGGATACGGCTAAGGAGAAGCCCCAGGA
>JAGHCA010000041.1 GCA_021160725.1 Dehalococcoidia bacterium
CCCCCGGTACATCTTCAGCGAGCGGGGCCTGGGTTACCGATTCAAAGAGTTTAGCCAGCTACAATAGCTTGTAAGAGAGTAAGCCCCATGGCTTGCCACGGGGCTTACCGCAGATCCTCTTTTCCCCTGCTTCTTCCAGCCTGGCATTGTGCCAGAAGCCCCACGCTGATGCCAAGAAGGGGCAAAGGACAAACGAGAAGCCTCAGGGACTTTTATCAGCTCCCCGCTGGTAGACAAGCTACCTTCTGCCCTCCGCAATTTTTACCAGCGGGGAGATTGGACTGATCATCTGCCAACGGCACAACCATTTCAGCAGTGCCATAGCCATCACCTCCTTTCCTACTGGTATTTAGAGGATCTACTGGAAGTTGTCCTTCCTACACAACTTCCAATCATAAAGTTACCACCCGCTTTGTTAGAACAATATTAGCGTAACATTAAAATTTCGTTAGAATTAAATGAGGCAGGTTCAAAGAAGGAAACAATATGGCTATTGGCTTGAAGTAAGATAATCTGAGCCTTGCTGCTCTGTAAACCGCTAAGGCAAAGGCTAAATCTGTCTAAATAATGTAGTGCGAGGCTTTAGCCTCATGCTGCATGACCCCGAGTAGTCGCACTACAGAATGTGGAGGGGGAATAATCTCCGAGGTAACCATGACAACATGAATTCAAAGCTCGAGCAAAATTAAACGGACTCAAACTATATAAGAGGCTGGACAACGATTCTCTCTCCCCTGGAACATTTTCCTTTGCCACTCTGAGTTCTCGGCTTCTTGCCGGCCCCTTTGACGCCTGTGTATAAAGCTGATAAGCTAAGCCCCGTTACATTGGAGAAAGGAGACCTGAGTATGTCCGCTAAAGTGGATATGGATAAAATCGTCTCTCTCTGTAAGCGGAGGGGGATTATTTTTCCCAGCAGCGAAATATATGGCGGTTTAGCTAGCTGCTGGGATTATGGTCCTATGGGGGTGGAGCTTAAGCGTAATGTTAGAGACGCCTGGTGGAAAGCAATAGTCCAAGAGCGGGATGATGTAGTGGGTCTGGATACGTCTATTATGATGCATCCGGGAGTTTGGGCTGCTAGTGGCCACGTAGATAGTTTCGCAGACCCCCTTACTGAGTGTAAGTCTTGTCATCTGAGGTGGCGGGCTGATGAGATAGAGGGTCAGAGGTGTCCTAACTGTGGTGGGGAGTTGGCCGAGACTCGCATGTTCAACTTGATGTTCAAAACTTTTATGGGACCTGTGGAGGAGGAGGCGAGCGCAATCTACCTCCGCCCCGAGACTGCTCAAGGCATATTCGTTAACTTTGGAAATGTAGCCATCACTTCCCGAAAAAAGTTGCCGTTGGGTATTGCCCAGATAGGCAAATCTTTCCGCAATGAAATCACCACAGGCAACTTTCTTTTCAGGACCAGAGAGTTTGAGCAGTTTGAGCTGGAGTACTTTGTTAAGCCCGGGACTGACGAACAGTGGCTTGATTACTGGGTCAATGAGAGGTTTGATTGGTATGTAAAACTGGGTATCAGGAAGGAAAACCTTCGCCTGCGTCAACACGCTAAAGATGAGTTAGCTCACTATGCTAAGGACTGCTACGATATCGAGTACTTGTTTCCTATGGGCTGGTCGGAGCTAGAGGGTATAGCTAACAGGGGCGATTATGACCTCACCCAACATGCTAGAGCTAGTGGAAAAGACCTCAGTTACTACGATGCCGAACTTGATGAGAAATATATTCCCTACGTCATCGAGCCTTCGGGCGGTGTTGACCGCTCCGTCCTGGCTTTCCTCATCGATGCCTATGATGAAGAGGAAGTCGAAGGAGAAAAGAGAACAGTTCTACATCTGAATCCTTCTCTGGCTCCTATCAAAGTAGCGGTTCTGCCTTTGAGCAGGAATGAAAAATTAACCCCTTTGGCTAAAGAGGTTTTCAACAAACTGTGCCCGAATTTCGTGACCGATTATGATGATTCTCAAAGCATAGGACGGAGGTACAGGCGGCAGGATGAAATTGGCACTCCGTTCTGCGTTACAATAGATTTTGAGTCTCTAGAGGATAAGCAAGTAACCATTCGTGACAGGGACAGCCTGGCACAAATTCGGGTGCCCATAGAGGAATTGGATAAGATTTTAGAAGCCAAACTCAAAGGTGAGTCTTTCGACGCTTCGCCCCTATGGGCCACAAGGCAGAAGTAAGAATTCAGGCAATCAAAGCGACATAATCTTTGGAATCGAGTATAGTGTCCCCGAAATTCTCTGTAAGGCAGGGATAGGAAATGACACCACGGGTAATAATGGCGATAGTTGCAGGAGTCCTTTTACTAGTGTTCTGGAGAGGGCGAAATGCAATTTGGGGTGGGGCGACCATTGGAGCTATAGTTGGACTTGCACTCGCCCTCGTTAAAGGGGGTTGGAGTTTGCTGGCACTGAGTTTTGCGATAGGCACCTTTGTTGGGCTAGGTGCCGAAGGGCTTGGCCGATTATCTGACAGGCTAAAGCGTAATTCGTAATCTTTGGAATTAGATATAGTACCCCCCGAAATTCATTTGCAAAACATAATAGCCTGAGAGGAATAGCAATGAAGCGCTCAACATTCACTAGAATCGGCGTAGTAAACTCCGATTACATCGGAGTTAATTCTATTTGAGCAACTTAAACTCGTTGACGTCCACCAGGCCTAAATCGGTAAGCCTGATTTCGGGGATCACGGGCAGAGCCAGGAAGGAGAGGAGGGCAAATGGTGCTGGGGGCAAGTTGCCCAGACTGGCGGCAGTCCTCTCTACTATTTCATGCTGGGACACAACTACCTCCAGCGGCTCAGGGGAAAGCAAGCCAGCGATGGGCAAGGGCAAAGAGGCGAGAATCTCCAGGTTGGCACAAACAACCAGC
Organism: Dehalococcoidia bacterium; assembly: GCA_021160725.1. GTDB lineage: Bacteria > Chloroflexota > Dehalococcoidia > GIF9 > AB-539-J10 > RBG-13-51-36. The sequence goes on from JAGHCA010000041.1 coordinate 2,889, forward strand.
CCACCCTGCAATCTATTAATTTCCTCGATTGCCTTGAGGATGTCGAAGTCATTAGTGCCTACCGCTATTATGTTGTGAGAGTCGTGAGCCACTGATGAGGCTAATGCTCCCTTCTTTAAGCCGAATCCCTTGACTAATCCTACTCCAATATTGCCGCTAGCCTTATGCCTTTCCACCACCACCAGCTTTAGAATATCTCTTTCCACATCAGGCATCATCGTCTCATCAATAACTTTCGCCTTTTCCACTACCTTTCTGGTAACTATCTGTCCCGGGACGATTTCGATAACCGGATAGGCCTCATCAGAGGTCTCACCTTCACCTAATCCCTCCCATCGAGGGAGAGGAATTTTTAGTGATTTTGCTGTGGGAGACTTAATTTGTACTGTGTCTCTTAGCTCTAGAGTAAGAGGAGGTGGGGAGAACAAGGGCTTGCCTTGTCTTGCCACCAGCTTGCCCCGATAGAACACCATGTCTATTTCTAATTCAGCCAGGTCGGTGATAGTTATAAGATTGGCTATATAACCCGGGCCAATGCCTCCTCTATCATAAAGTCTGAAATACTCAGCGGCGTTAATCGTTGCCATCTGGATTGCACGTACAGGCTCCAGACCTCTATCAATAGCTTTTCGCACCACAGCGTCAATATCACCTTCCCACAGTAAATCAGAGCAACTTCGGTCATCAACCACAAAGAAGCATCTTTTATAGGTATCATCGGTAACCAGAGGTAAAAGGGCGTCAAGGTTTTTCTCTGAAGAGCCTTCTCGAATCATGAGGTGCATACCCCGCCGCAACTTCTCCTTTCCCTCTTCCAGGGTAGTTGATTCGTGGTCGGAAAGAATGCCAGCGGACAAATAGGCATTCAACTCCTTGCCGGTGAGTCCCGGAGCGTGTCCATCGATAATCTTACCCTTTGAAGCACTGATTTTCTTCAAGACCTCTTCATCCCCACTGATTACACCAGGAAAATTCATCATCTCTCCTAAGCCGATTATCTTAGGGTGGGCTAGAATTCTCTTAACTTCATTAGAACTGATCTGGGCACCTGATGTCTCCAGATGGGTTGCTGGCACGCAGGAAGGAGCCATGAATAGCATATCTAGAGGGAGCTTTCGCGCCAAATCCGTGACGAACTTTATCCCTTCAGATCCACAAACGTTGGCAATTTCATGTAAGTCTGTGACCACGGCCAGAGTGCCTCTGGGAACCACGGCTTGAGCATATCTTGCCGGGTGAAGCATAGAGCTTTCTATATGCGTATGGCCGTTAATCAGTCCGGGAGCTAAAAACCTGCCTTGTAAATCGATAATTTCCTTGGCTTTATCGTAATCTCCTACGCCGGCGATCTTATCGCCGTAAACAGCCACGTCGGCCTGTTCTATTTCTCCAATAAAAGTATTTACTATGCGGGCATTTTTCAGGAGCAAATCAGCCGGTATTTCTCCTCTGGCCACGGAAATAAGCTTCTTTAAATCCATCTCCTAGTCCTCCAGGACACAAATATCGGGCAAATTGCGGAACTTCTGATTGAAGTCCAGTCCATATCCCACGATAAATTTATTGGGCACTGTGAAGCCACGATAGTCAATGGATACTGGAACCCTGCGTCGAGACGGCTTGTCCGTTAGAGTACAGAGCTTCAACGAAGCGGGTTTCCTCTTCCTTAAGTAATTGAGTAAAAAAGAGATGGTAATCCCAGTATCCACGATATCCTCAACCACCAGGACATCCTTGCCTTTTACAGGAGTCTTGATCCCCTGAACTACTCTCGCTTTGCCCGAACTCTCCCTGGCAGCGCCATAGCTGGAGATTCTGGCGAAATCGAGCTCCAGGGGTAAATCGAGTTGGCGAATGAGGTCAGCCATAAACACAAAGGACCCTTTCTGGACGCCAATGAGCAAAGGCTGTTTCTCGTGATAATCCCTCTTAATTTCACGAGCCAGTCTGTCTATAACTTTAGCTATTTCGTCACGGCTGATAAGAATTTTGAGTTGCGGCTGAAAGATCATTATATCGTTCCTAAATCAGGTATTATGATAGCATAGTTTCATCTAGTTACGGATGTTGGACTTTTTTGTGCCCTGTTGTATACTTATATAAGAGATTGACATGCGGTCCAGCCTAATTGGGAAGATTGAAAAGGCCAAAAGGTACGCCCGGGAACCCGATCGTATTACCTTCTCGGGTTTAAGCGCAGTCTTCCATGGCGAGAATGGTGACCATAAGCTGAGCTATGCCGGTGGCAAGTGGCATTGTACCTGCCATTTCTTTTCCCAATGGGAGACGTGTAGCCATACCATGGCGCTCCAGCAAATTCTAGGCAAGATGCTACCCAAGGAAGCTCTTGTCTTCCCTCTGGAAGATCAGCCCCCAGAAAAATGATCTAATGCTTCTGCCACGACAAAGAGAGAGCCGGTAACACAAATAAGGTCTGTCCTGTTCGCCAGGGACAGAGCTCGGGATATAGCTTCCGCTACAGTTTCTCTGATTTCAACATCAATGCCGCGTTTGCTGAATTCAGCAACTAAGGTTGAAGGAGGGGCAGAGCGGGAATGTGCTGCTCGTGTAACTATAACTTGGCGGGAGAGGGGAACCATCTCATTTACTATTCCCGGTATGTCTTTGTCACAGGATGTCCCAAAAACGAGAAAAATCCGTTTGTGCGCAAAGTATGCTTCGATATTACGCACCAATCCTCTCATCGCCGCTACATTATGGGCACCATCAACCAGCACTGTAGGGTGCTCTTGGAGAATGTGGAAACGGCCGGGCCATTTTACTAGGGCAAGCCCTCGCTCAATATCGGTGGTTGAGATATTAAAGCCCTCATAGTCCAATACCTCTAAAGCAGCTACAGCAGAGGCAGCATTCTCAAGCTGAAAATCGCCTAACAGAGGAATGCTAACTTGGTAGTTATTCCTTCGACCTTCAATTACTAGTGATTGAGAATAGAGGTCACTACCTATCTTATGCCAGGTGATATCTTTGCCCACCTGCACCATCTTCGCTTCCTTCTCACGACAAACATTACTGATTACCGAAGCTACTTCTTCTGGTTGGGGAGAAAGCACCACCCAACAACCGGGCTTGACAATTCCTGCTTTTTCCCATGCTATTTCCTCTAGGCTATTACCTAGAATCTGAGTATGGTCCAGGCTAATAGGGGTAATGACACAGACTATAGGGCTGGATAAATTAGTAGCATCAAGCCTGCCGCCCAGACCCACTTCCAGCACTTGAAAGTCCACCTGATTTTTCTTGAAATATGCAAATGCCAGCGACGTTAATACCTCGAAATAGGTCAATTGGCTGAGGGCAGTGCCCTTTCTCATTGATTCGATAAAAGGCTTGATTTCTGCCATGGCGGTAGCAAACTCAACTTCAGAAATCAAATTGCCATCTGTGCTAATCCGCTCCCTTAGAGTGTGAAAGTGGGGGGAGGTATATAGCCCTGTCTTATATCCTGAACTACTCAAAACCTGTGCAATCATAGCCGCTACACTCCCTTTTCCCTTGGTGCCTGCAATGTGAATCGTCCTGGCTGCCAGCTGAGGATTGCCCATACGGTTTAGGAGCTCTTCTACGTGCCTTAAGTTATAACCGGGCTGAGCATAGGATATGCCTGGAATTTTCTCATAATTAATAAAACTATTGAGATATTCTTCTGCCTGGCTGTAATTCAATTCCTCACCTTGATTACCAACCCAACAATTATACTGCTTATGTGTCTATTTATGTATATACTCTAATGAAAAAATGATTCTGAAGGAAAGGTGTTAGGGAACACATAGCCCCAGGTATATTACCCAATCGTTCATAGGGTACCGGCACCTCCTCATAAGGATATGGTTTTTGGGTCCTGCCTCTATAAGGAAATGGCTGGCAACGATGACAAAAAAGTGAGGATTACATAATGATAATAGGAAAGCACTCAGGAAGGGAAGCAGCCTCTAGAAATTAACGCATGTGCCAGCATTATTGCAAAAGAAAGCCTCGCCGAATCTCTGAGCCAGGATAGCAGATGCTGGTAAGCCAGTACAGTGAGATACACCCAGCCTCTGAATACCCAAACTCAATAATTCAGCAATCGTTGAATTCAATTGTTGTGGTGAGGCACCAATAAGATGGGTGCCCCCCATAACTGCGTAGACCGACTCTTGTCCAGTCAACTTTTGGGCATGCCTAATAGTATTGATTATTCCTCGATGCCCACAACCCAGTAAGATAATTAAGCCCTTCTCAGATTTGATAATAAGTGCCTGATCGTCCCACAGTGGGTCAGGCTTGAGTTCACCCTTCTCCTTGACATAAAGAACAGGGTCAATCATTTCATATTCTGTAGTCATGGGTATTTCACCACTGGTAACGATATTCTCGCTAATCCATACGGGTTCCCTGGTTAAATTAAAGAAGGCTCCAAGTGTTTCCGCAGCTTCTTTAGGGAAAGGCACGCCGGCATATTCCTCTTTTTCTCCAGGGTAACGACTGTACTTGGTTGCCCAGATGTCAGGGTGGGCAATTACCTCCACCTCGCCCTTCACCATTTTAAGGATGTGTAATAGTCCACCTGTGTGGTCTGAGTGGCCGTGGCTTAAGATAATTTTCTCAACCTGTGATAGCTCTATTCCTAAAATATGGGCATTATAAGCTGCTGAGAAACTTAGCCCAGTATCAAAAAGAATTTTGTGGTCATCTGCTTTCACCAAGATGCTCAGTCCCCATTCAGCAACAATACCCTCGTCACTGACGGTATTTTCACTTAGCGTGGTGATCTGGATTGACATGTTATCTTCTCACTCTGTAACTGAAATCACCCTTATTTCGTCTCCCACCACCATGCCCAGTAAGTCGCATGCGCTCCCATTTCTTAGCGATATTTCGAGATAACCGGTGCTGCCCACGATAGCCATCACGCCTTTATTTTGTGCATAGTAACTACTGATGCCTTGAATACAGTGTCCAGCCGCCTCAATCATAACATCTTTCCCTGGTAAGTCGCCACTTCTAATATTCGTAATCAGGTTGCCGAAGCGGTCAATATGTAAGACCTTGCCAACTAGATTACCCTCTGAATCAAGGGACGGCTTTGGTATAGGGAGGACATGCAGTGAGTTAATTTTCCCACCAAATTCATAAAGTGAAATGTCTAAAGAAAGGCCGGCAGCCACCGGGGCAAAAATATCTCTTCCGTGGAAAGTAGAACTGACTGGATGTCGCCAAAAACGAGGGTCGGTAATGGTTACAGCTTCAAGTCCTGTCTTAAGTATGATTCTGTTAAGGTCACTAGCATATTGAATTTTAGGAGTTTCAATGGCAAATAAATCATTAATTACATAGCTGAGGATGCCATTATCGGGAGCAACAAAGAGAGCCGAAGGAGTCTTCAATATTATCCCTTCGCGCTCGCTACCTACGCCAGGGTCAACAATAGCCATATGAATCGTTTGCTTAGGAAAGTAGCGGTAAGCAGCGTTCAATATAAAAGCAGCCTGCAGGATATTCTGCGGCTCGATAGAATGGCAGATGTCTATGATCTTAGCTTCGGGATTAACGCTTAAGATGGCACCTTTTACAGCAGCAACATAAGGGTCATCATAGCCAAAATCGGTGGTCAGGGTTATTATGGCGCTCATCTATAGATATTAAGACCAACTAACGATTAAAACAGCAAAAATCACAAGCAGTATAATCAAGACAATGGTTAGCTTGAAAAGGGTGCTTTCTATGCCTCGCCGTGTCCGATATACTGAATCAGCCTGCCCAAAAATACCCCCTATGCCCCCACCATGTAACTGAGATAGTATAGTGGTAATTAAAACTATTGATATCAGCATCTGAGCAACTAAAAGATAAGTAGGCAATTTATTTCCCTCCCAGTTCTTGTATAATAATCTCTCTCACCATCCCGGGTTAGACCTCCCTCTGGTAGCTGCCATGATCTATCCTGTAACGAATATCAACACCTCGGCAGTCGGTCTGCTTACGATACACTTATCTACCAGCTCAAGCATTTCGGTTAATTGTCTCGGACTTATTTTAACATTTTCAATCTAGGTATTGATAGCGTTAAGTAGTCGGCTAAAATATCCTTAAAGCTAGTTGCTAACTGTCTTTGCCTTATCCGTCCCCGTTATATTGACGTAGTCTTCAAAATAATCTGCTATGGCTTCTGAAGCTAGTTGGAATATTAGCGTCGTATAAGGATAAGATGTATCGGATTAAAAATAGGTCTCTGCGTACTTCGGGTAATTCGGAGCGTCCGGCTCTGGTTTCTTCTGTCCATGCCCTATTCAAAGCCATGGGATGTAAATCAAGTACTTTTCTTCGTCTCTTCGATCCATAGTTCAGAACCTGGTAAACTGCCCTCCAAATGTTCATATTTTTAACTTCCACGCTGGGGAATCTGGTACCTTTCCATCACATCAGGATAAAAAAAGTTCTTGCGGCCGGATTTTGTATATTCGGGAATAGTGCAATTTAAAGCTAGGGCAGTCATTACCATGAGTTTTACTGCCCTTTCCTTACAATTCATGTCTCTGGTTCAGTATATCAGCCTTATCAGATAGGGGCAAGGAATTGTGTTGGCCAGTACATCTCACAATAAATTTTGGACTTATACAATGCATATCCGATATAATTGCCGGCAATTGCATTTTGCAATTTCAATAAATAGTCAGGGAGTCTGCAACAATGGAAAAATATGAATTAGTCATCATAGGAGGAAGTGCGGGTGGAATACAATCTGCAATCTGCGCTCAGAAACACCATGGGCTGAATGACATCCTAGTTATACGTATGGAAGAGAAAGTCGTGGTTCCCTGTGGTATTCCATACATTTACGGCACGCTGGGATCGGTAGAGAAAAACATCATGCCTGATAAGCTTATTGGGGCAGCTAAACTAAAGATTGCTGAAGCCACCAGCATTGACCGTCAGAACAAGACTGTGAAGCTGAGCGATGGCCAAGAAGTTGGCTACAACAAGTTGATTTTAGCTACCGGATCCACCCCCCTTCAGCCACCAATTCCAGGACTGGACAAAAAGAATGTCTGGTTTGCCTGGAAGAACCCTGATTATCTTGGGGAACTGGCTAAGGCTATTGACGGTAAAGGTGATATTGTGGTTATCGGGGGTGGATTTATTGGAGTAGAATTTGCCGACGAGTGTCGTAAGCGGGGCCATAAGGTCACAATCGTGGAAATGCTTGAGCATTGCCTCCAGCTTGTCTGCACCAAAGACCTTTGTGTCAGAGCTGAGGAAGCCCTGAAGAAAAATGGCGTAGAGGTGATAACCAACAATGGGGTCAAAGCCATAGAGGGTACTGACAAAGCTGAATCAGTGCTCTTGCAAAGTGGCAAGCGCATAAAATGTAGCATGGTGCTTGTGGGAATCGGCGTGGCTCCTAATATAAAACTAGCCAGGGATGCAGGGTTAGAAGTTGGCTCTACCGGAGGCATCAAGGTGGACGAGTTCCAGAGGACTGTTGACCCCGACATCTTTGCTGTGGGAGACTGCGCAGAGAAATACTCTTTCTTCAATGGCTTGCCAGTACCGGTACGGCTGGCTTCAGTAGCAACACGAGAGGGGAAGATTGCTGCGGCTAATATCTTTCAGCCCCAATGGCGTAACATAGGGACTATTGGCGCTTTTTCAACAGTAGTAGCAGACACTGCCATTGCTATGGCAGGTTTAACAGATTCAAAAGCACAGGAAATTGGCTATGAGACGGTCATAGGGGAAGCTGAAGCAGCTTCTAAGCATCCGGGAACGTTGCCGGATGCACATCCCATGAGGGTGAGGTTGACCTTCGACCGCAGGTCCGGCAAAATAATCGGTGGCTGCGCCTGCTGTACTCAAACGGTTGGTGAAGTGGTTAATATTATTGCGTCTGCTATTGTGAATGAAATGACCATGGAACAAATAGCAATGTTCCCAATGGGTACTCATCCTTGGCTAACCGCATCGCCGCTGGCATATCAGATTACCGACGCCGCCAGCAATGCCCTTCACAAGTCAATAAATACCGTGAAGTCGTGACTCACACTATGGCTATAAGACATCAAAACTGAAGCGAAATTCATCTTAAAGTAATAAGCAGGAGAGGAGCAAAATTGCTCCTCTCCTGGCTTTACCGCTTATTGCTGAAGTACATTTCAACAAGCTTTTTACTAAATTCAGGGATACTATTTAATGGTGGTGTAACTGTGGTGAGGCGATTAACATACCTGCGGCTCTGATACAAAACAGGTGACGTTAACTGAACTCCGAAATGGCTTTCTATTAGGCCTCGCGAGTTTGACCAGGGAGCTTAGCCCTTGCTAGAATTCCAGTCGTGGGGATATAGCTCAGCTGGGAGAGCGCTGCGCTCGCATCGCAGAGGTCGGGGGTTCGAATCCCCCTATCTCCATTAAGTGATTTTAACGTGTTGGGCAAATGACTTAATATCGCTAAACAATTTGTTACAAGCTTAGATACTCAAGCTGAATTCCAACTCGAAATCTTTACCTATTGATACCCAGAGACAAGCTCTTGTCAAGCTGTAGTTTGGTAAAATGCTCTGCATTGCTATTGCTCTGATTGAGGCTTTTTGTTAACATAAGAATCCAGGAAACCTGTAAAAAAGCTGTTTCGCAATGACGATTTTGGTATTGGCGTGCCCCTGTAGCTCAGTGGATAGAGCAGCGGTTTCCTAAACCGCGTGTCGGGCGTTCGAGTCGCCCCAGGGGTATTTTTTGATATAATTACTGTGAGCTTCAGGGGCGTAGCTCAGTTTGGCTAGAGCAGCGGTCTCCAAAACCGCAGGTCGTGGGTTCGAATCCTGCCGCCCCTGCCAGGCCGAGGTGGTGGAATCGGTAGACACGCCATCTTGAGGGGGTGGTGGGCGAAAGCCCGTGGGAGTTCAAATCTCCCCCTCGGCACCAAATAAGATTTGCTCGAACTGAAAAAAGACGCTAAAATTAATTCAGAGCGGAAGTAGTTCAGCGGTAGAATACTTCCTTGCCAAGGAAGGGGTCGCGGGTTCGAATCCCGTCTTCCGCTCCAGGAATTTTAGTAGATGCGGCGGCGTGGCCAAGAGGTTAAGGCAGGGGTCTGCAAAACCCCGATACGGCGGTTCAAATCCGCCCGCCGCCTCTTTTCATTGAGCATACGCAGTTTACAGCAATAATAAAGATGCCGAGGTGGCGGAATGGTAGACGCGGCGGACTTAAAATCCGCTTCCCTCAAGGGAGTGTGGGTTCGAGTCCCTCCCTCGGCAGTAAACCAGCCTCGCAGAAGTTCAAAGAGCGAAGAGCACAAGTAGAAGATAAGAAATCGCTATTTTTTCTGTCTTTCAGTTTAACTTTTTATTTACTGCTGCTCTATGAGTTTACATTCTTATAATCAGGTGCAAAAGTCCTTATAATTCTCTCTCCGGCTGAATAGAGCTACCCTACGGAATCTTTGATTTGGCGCGCTGAAATAGAGGGAGAATTTCGCCTTCTCACCCTTCGACAAGCTCAGAGCAGGTTTCTTATAGCGCTGTGAGAGTTATTGGAAAGGTAAGAACAATCTCGCCCCTACAAAAGTTTGGTTCTGAGAGGTACTAATAGGTGATTTACAAAAGAGCGAACGAGTTTTAGACTATTTTTAAATAATGTTGGAGGGTGTTACGCATGCCTGTAAAATTGAATGGCCAAAACTACTACAGAACTGCTGAAGTTTGTCAAATTGTTGGCATAGGCAGGAGCACACTATTCCGCTGGATCAGGCAAAATATCGTGAAGGAAGCCCAATACAGAGACAGGAAAGGGTGGAGACTTTTTACGGAGGACAACCTGCGTAGCCTAATGGCGGAGAGCAGCAGAATTCAGAGAAACCATGCGGGCGAAACAACACAAGGAATAGCGACAAAGCAAATCTAAGAAGGTGCACTGTGGAAACTACGATGACTAAGAATCAGCAATCCAGAAAGGTAGCAAGCAAGGAGGGAAAACAAGCGGTCGAGTTTGTCCCGGAGGTCTCTAATGGGGATAATGACCCTCTTAGTGAGCTAATGAACCAGACACAAGCCGCCTATATGTCTTATCTACAGGCTCAGAGAAAGGTAGCAGCGGCATATCAGGAACACCAACGCCAGGGAGAGAGGGCCTATAAAGAAATTGAAGAACAAAGCGCTAACATCTGTACGGAAACCATAGAACAAGCTGCGCAAGCCCTGGAAAAGGCTGAACGGGAAGCAGAGGAAGCCTATAGGGAAGCGAAAGTTAGGGCTAAGCAGGTTTACCAGGTTAGAGTAAGTGAAGCATTGAGAATACGTAAGGAGACTGTCGAGCAAGCCTGGGAGGTAAACAAAGGAAATTCAGAGAGAATCTGGAGTATCTTTCAGGGTGAAATGGAGCGATAGAAATATGACAGGCCATAATTAGATTAGAATGCGACTGATGTGGTTCATTACTGCTCTTGCCATTATTGAGTCTTAATGTAAGAGAGGCGTTATTATGAACATTATGAATAATAGCGGTAAAGATAGCGTCGTAACGCTGGGGGGGCGTGAGTTCAAGCGAGTCAAGAATGGCTTGGATGAGGCTGAGATCACATCTTTTATTAACGAGCTTATTAAGGAGAGGGATGAACTGGCTCAGTCTCAAAATCATATCGCGTCTCTTACAAAACTTGCAGAGACAACCATAGTTGAAGCTGATAGATTAGCCAAGCAGATTAAGGCAGAAGCTACAGAACAAGCTAAAGCTGAGAGTGCTGCTATTGTAGATGAGGTCAGAGAACAAGCTCAACAGATGGCAGAAAAGGAAAAAGCTGAAATCCTGAAGATGGCTAATGAAAAAGCTCATGCCATCAAATCCCAGGCTGAAAAGCAATCAAGGCTGCTGCTGGAGAGCAAGAAAGATAAAATTCGGGAAGAACTACGCAATTTTGCAAATCAACAATTCGGCTATTTGTTGGAAAAACTGGAAAGTCTTAAGCAGCAGGCAGCAGCAATGCAGGCAGATTTTGACAATAAATTATCTCATGCCGAGGAAGAGAAGATGCCTGAAACCGCCGAAACCGCCGGGGAGAAAAGCGCTGAAACTGCAGCAGCAGCCGATGATGGAAATGCAACAGCTACGAAGGAGAATAAGGTGCTTGACGAGCTTCTGAAGCCAATCGAGGATGTGCGCCAAACTGAAAAAAGTTTTGACCTCGCTTCAATACTTCAGGGTGAAGACCGGACAGAGTTGGGCGAGCCGCAATGGGAAATAGAAATATTGCCTCCAGTTGACATAACCAAAATTATGGAAGTTATGACTCACCTTGATCAATTACATCAGGTTGTAAATACTGAGATGATTGTGCCTCAGATTGACTCTCCTTCAATCCTGGTCTTCCTTCGTGAAGAAATGGATCTTATAGATATGCTGCGAACAATCCCGGCAGTGGCATATGCTGAAGAGGTCCCAGATGGCAGTGATGCCGCCAACGGTAAAACCAGAAAAGCCCGTATAGGCCTCTCGGAGAATACAGCGCCACGGGAAGAGAAATAAAGATAACATATGCCTCTGCGGCACTAATCAAATTAACGCTCTCTGGACAAGCAATTAATATCGTCAGCAGCTACACTCTTTGTTGCATAGCACAAGCTACTAATCATGGCTGGCTCTTCCGAGGTTTTGATGTGGAGCCTAGCGTCAAAGCAACCCAGGAGATTCGTCACTTTGCTTATAACGACAAGGAGGTAGGGAGTCACATTCGAGAGAAAGTGCACGGTTCACAAAGCTAGTACTTTTCTATCATTGACTTTTGTAATATGGAAAATTAAACTTTCCTGGCTATGTGAATGGAGGTAAAACATGAAAGAGGGCGATAAAGAGATAGAAGCAACAGAAACTGAGAAATCCATCACCAACATACAAGAGGATGCTCTGGCGATGAAACTGGTGGGGGCGATGCTGGCAGCGAAGGTCGTTGATGTTAAGCCCCAGTTCGATTATACCACTGAGCCGGGCTTCCTCTATCCAATCGTTGAGCAAACGCTGAATATCAAAGGCAAGGAAGCAGTAGCAATGCTGGAATACCTGACTGCTAAGGGGATATTGAAAAAGAGCTTCTTTGATAGGCTTCTCCGTTGTCCTCGCTGCCACTCAGTAAATTTAAGACCAAGCACCCACTGTCCTAAGTGTAAATCGGGAAATATCACCCGGGGCAGAATCCTTGAGCACTTTGCTTGCAAGTATGTCGGCGTTGAAGATGAATTTATAACCAGGGGTAGATATGTATGCCCCATGTGTAAAGTGGAACTGCGGACTCTGGGCGCTGACTACGAGAGCCAGGGAGTACTATACAAATGCCGTGATTGCGGCGAGATATTTAGTGTGCCATTGATAAAGTGGCGATGTCTGAAATGTTCCTTGCTTGCCACTGATGATGAGATTAGTGAGGTAGTTGTCTACTCGTATAGCCTTGATGAATCGAAGAGAAACTGGCTGGAATTTGAACTTCAGTATAAAGTGCAGTTCCGTGAATTCTTGCGGCAGCTCGGCTACGATGTAATCGAAAATGCCAGGGTGAAGGGAAGGTCAGGAGCAGAATATTCTATAGATATATTAGCTACCAGAGATGACGGCGTCGTTACCCATACTGTCGCTATCGAGATTGAAATTGCCAGGGACAGGATAGGACTGGATAGGATAATGGATTTCGATGTCAAAGCCTATGATAGCGGCATTCACGATAAAATAGTGATTATCATACCCGGGCTAAGTGAGGAGGCGAAGAAATTTGCCAGCTATCATAATATAAAGGTTCTTAAACTCGAGGACCTGAATACATTGCTAACTGGCGGTCCTCAGCCAGCTCAGGAAGTAGTAAAGGAGCCCTTTGAATTTGAGTCCAAGTCTCAGCTTATACAATACCTGAAGAAACAGGGCTACAAAGTAGAGGAAAATGCTAACGTCGAAGGTCGGTCTGGTGCCGAACATAACATCAATATACTGGCTACTAGAGACGAAGGCATCATCACTCATCGTATTGCTGTTAATGTTGAAGCGAGCAACAGGCCGGTAGGACTGGATAAGGTATTCAAGTTTGATGATAAGGCGTATGATGCTGGTATTCTGGACAAGGTCTTCATTGTTGCTCCCGGACTCACCCGGGAAGCCAGGCAGTTTGCTCGACACCAGGGGATAAGGGTCTTCGAGGTCAAGCAACTGGAGCCAACGCCACCCGAAGAAATAAGCCCTGAACCCTAAGTCCAAAAAGGGAAACTCTTAACCCGGTCTATAAACGCCGTACAATGACAAATGACAAAGCTCAATCACGATTTAATCGGGATAAGAGGGGTAAGGTCCTGACTCTATCCCGACATTGTCGAGATGCAATCGGCAGGAGTTATGAAAGTTGTGGAAGTAACCCCCTTTATCCCCCTTACTCTAAGGGGGAAATGCAAGGAGAGAGCTCTTACTCTAAGGAGGAGATTTAGGGAGTGAGCCTTACTCTACGGAGGAGATGAGGAGAGGACTCTTACTCTGCGGAGGAGATGAGGAGAAGACTCTTACTCTAAGGGGGAGATTTAGGGAGAGGACTCTTACTCTAAGGGGGAGTTAAAGAGAGAACCCTTACTATACGGGGAGAGATTTAAGGAGAGAGTCCCCACTACTTTAAGGAAGAGATATAAAGAGAAAGTCCTTACTTTAAGCGGGAGACTGAGGTTAGCTTTCAGTTTCTTTGTTTTCCGAGAGCCACACTACTGACTACATTGTGCATACTATTCTCCTACAACTTATGGGTGGTTGACGAATACGAGGGCAGTGTTTAATATATATTACATATAAAATAGCTTGCTGGAGCTAAATACAAAGGAATGAAAAAGGAGGTGAAACAGGACAATATAAGATAGATGTAAATTAAACCCGATTATCGGAGCCAAGCTCCAAAAAATTCTAAAGAAAGGAGGTAAAAATGGCAAAGACAAAACATCCCATATTTAAGTGTCTGCATCGCGGAGAGAAGGGGTTTACCCTTATCGAGTTGCTCATAGTGGTAGCCATTCTGGGCATCATCGCCGCCGTGGTTATCCCCAATCTAGGTACCTTTATGACCACGGGGACCTTGGGCGCAGCCAATACCGAAGCCGAGAATGTGAAAACGGCAGCGCTGGCTTACTTTGCCGACAATCAAGAATGGCCTTCAACTTCAGACGACCTCGTGGCAGGCAACTACACTTCCGGAACGCTTAAGGCGAAGTATACCTTTGATGACGCTAGTGGAACAGATACTGGCTTCATAACCACCGCTGACCCAAGCATCGAGGGTGGTTGGGGGCCAGATATAAAGTGGCTGACGGAGGATGAAGGTGGCGCTCCTGTACCGCCCGGTCAACGTAGATGGGTGAGAGCATAACAACCAACAGATGTAACAGATAATCTGTAATGACTTACCGGCGGAGTTGGCAAATGCCAGCTCCGCCGGTAAGCATTTCTATATATAAGCAGTCAGTATTCAGTGAGCAGTCTTGAATGGAGGACAATCTAAGAAGCCGACC
>JAGHCA010000072.1 GCA_021160725.1 Dehalococcoidia bacterium
AGCCAGGACAGCATCGGCTTTGCCTATGACGAGAGCCTCATAGAGGTGCTCCAGGTTACCTGCGCCACCGCTGGCGATTACAGGCACCGATACCGACTCGCTGATGGCACGGGTCAATTCTAAATCATACCCAGCCCGTTGACCATCAGCATTCCAGCTGGTAATTAGCAATTCTCCAGCACCGAGAGCAACAACCTGTTTAGCCCATTTAATAGCGTCAATACCCGTGGGCTTTCGTCCGCCGTAGATACAAACTTCCCATTTGGGATGATTTACGCTATTTGTTCTCCTGGCGTCAATAGCGATCACAATGCATTGGGAGCCGAATTTTTGTGCTCCTTGGTTGATAATCTCTGGGTTGAGCACAGCGGCGGTATTGATAGCTATCTTGTCAGCTCCTGCTCCTAAGATGCGCCGTATGTCATCAATGCTGCGCATCCCGCCACCAACGGTGAGTGGGATAAAAATTTGTTCTGATACACGTTCAACCGCATCCACCATAGTATCACGTCCTTCAGGAGTAGCACCGATGTCCAGGAAGACAAGTTCATCAGCTCCTTCTCGGTAATAACGAGCCGCAAGCTCTACAGGGTCACCGGCATCGCTCAGGCGAGCAAAGCTCAATCCCTTGACTACACGTCCTTGGGTAACATCCAAGCAAGGGATAATTCTTTTAGTTAACATTTTAGCCAAAAGTCAGCAGGCTCTTTCCGTCAGAGGAAACAATTATTCAACTCGAGCAAGTTTTTCAATGGCCATAAGCTCTTCGCGCAACGATATTCAGGAAATAGCTATGAAATCTTAGATCTGGAGTTAGTTCAGGATGAAAAGCTGCAGCTAACAAATTTCCTTGCCTGGCGGCAACAGGAGTGCCATCCGGAAGGCTGGCCAGGATTTCCACCCCAGGAGCTGTCTCGACAATAATAGGAGCCCTGATAAATACAGCAGGGAAAGGAGTTTCACCTAAAGCTGGAATCGCCAAGGATGTCTCGAAACTATCGACCTGTCTGCCAAAGGCATTGCGCTTAACTTTAATATCCATAGCTCCAATAGGCTCTATATCTAAATCGAGAGCGCTTTTTGCCATTAGAATCATGCCAGCACAAGTTCCAAACATAGGAAAACCATCTCGAGCTAAGTCTCTTATAATCTCCATCAGACCATAGCTCCGCATCAATTGACTAATAACGGTAGATTCTCCTCCAGGGATAATGAGCCCGTCTATGGTTTCAAGATCTCGAGGCAGGCGTATATCTAATGCTTCTACTCCCAATTTTTGTAGACTAGCCATATGCTCAATAAAAGCACCTTGCAAAGAAAGGACACCGATCTTCTTGTTGCTCATCACCCTACTGCTCTATCACAAATTGGTTATTCAACGGCATATGTTCATCTCCCACTTAGCGCCCTCTCCAAGAAGTTGGAGTATAGTTTCAATCCATAGTAGCCACTTTTTTCAGGGTGAAACTGGGTTGCTACTAAATTATCCCTAATCACCACACTACATATAGATTTCCCATAGTCTGTCGTACCCGCTATAACTGACGTGTCTTGGGGTTCAGAATAATAGCTGTGGACAAAGTAAAAATTAGCTTCATCAGGTATACCATCAAAAAGAGGGTGGGCAATCATCTGTTTTACTTGGTTCCAACCCATATGGGGTATCTTGAGCCCCAAGGGCAGTCTTTTTACAATTCCAGGAATCACGTCCAGACATTTGTGCCATCCGCTTTCTTCAGTGCCTGAGAACAAGACTTGCAAGCCAACGCAGACAGCAAAAAACGGTCGCTTCTCATCAATCAGTTGGAGAAGAACGTTAGATATCCTTAATTTCTCCAAGCTATGCATAGTGTCCCCTGCGGCACCTACACCGGGAAGAATAACTGCAGCAGCATTAAACAGGTCATCAGGGTTATTCGTTACCATCGTTTGGTAACCTAGCTTCGCGATAGCATTAAGTACACTACGTAAATTTCCAGCACCATAATCAATTACAGCAACCGCTTGATTATTCATAGAGACTGTGCCCACCTCACCGCATTCAAGAAAATCTGGAAGCCATTTTCATATTTCCCGGGTTTTTGTCTCGTCCACTGGGGATGTTGAGTATCTCTGATACACCGCTCAGGATGTGGCATTAAGGCAAAAACACGACCCGAAGCATCACAAATACCAGCAATATTCGCTATAGAGCCATTTGGGTTATAAGGGTAGCCAACTTTCCTGTTTCCACTTTCGTCGGTGTAATACAAAACTACATTCAACTTGGGCAGTATCGCAGGGTCAGCTACGACTTTTCCCTCGGCATGAGCTACGGGAAGATACATTAGCTCTATGCCTTTGGTGAACACGCATGGGCTTTCCTTGCTTACACTCAGATATACCCAGCGGCACTCAAACTTACCAGAATCATTCGTCATCAAGGTTAGCATTGGCTGGCCAGTTTGTAATGATCCGGGCAGAATCCCAGCCTTTACCAGCACCTGGAAGCCATTACAAATACCTAAAATCAGCCCCCCCTTATCCATAAATTTTTCTATATCTTCACCCAGTTTTAACCTAAGCTCATTAGCCAATACCTTGCCTGCAGATATATCATCACCATAGGTAAATCCACCAGGAATGACCATTATCTGATAATCGCAGAGCTGTTCTTCATGACAAATCAATTTACCAATATGAACCAAGGAAGTTGTCGCCCCAGCTTGTTGGAAGGCGAAAGCAGTTTCAACGTCACAATTTGTCCCCGGGGCGCGTAGTATTAATGTTTTTATCTTGCTCATTGTTTCTTTACCAGCATAGTGGTTTCTGCCAGGCTCGCTTTAATTCGCCAATGGATTCAGCCATAACCTTTCTGCCATTCATGCCGTATATCTCCAACATTTTAGCGTCGGTAACTTGACCAATAGTGGCTGAGTTAGCAGTGTTCATTATCTCCTCAAACTCAGTTTTGTTTTCTGGCATCACTTCAACCAAGAAGCGGCTGTTTGATTCCGAAAAGAGTATAAAGTCATCTCTCTTTATAGGCTCGCCAAGTGGGATATGTTCTAGATAGACTGTAGCACCTAATCCACCAGCAAAGGCCATTTCAGCCAAGGCGACTCCGAGGCCACCCTCACTTAAATCATGGCAGGCTCTCACCAAACCTTTCTCTGTAGCCTTACTGAGCTTATCCATCATCTCTTTCGCTAGCTGCGGATTTACCTTAGGCACCCTATTACCTATAAAGCCATGCGTTTTAAAGTACTCCGACCCTCCTAGTTCATTCTGTGTAGTGCCAACAATGTAAATTAGGTCGCCTGCTTGCTTAAAATCCATCGAAATCGCTCGATTTACATCTTCCATGACGCCAATAGCCGAGATAAGTAAAGTATGGGGGATGGAGATAATCTTGCCTTCAAGCTCAAATTCATTATTGAGGCTATCCTTGCCCGAGATGAACGGTGTTCCGTATATAATCGCCATATCGTAGCAAGCCTGAGCTGCCAGAGCCAAAGCTCCCAAAATATCAGGTTGGTTAGTATCACCCCAGCTGAAGTTATCCAGCAGAGCTACCTTCTTTAGATTACCTCCAACAGCTATGATTTGTCTCAAGGCTTCATCAACGGCTGACGCTGCCATCCAATAGGGGGATATCTTTCCATATTTGTGGTTTATGCCATTAGATACGATTACACCCATATCTGAATCCAAGATTGGTTTAATAATAGCAGCATCTCCCGGCCCATCGTTATTTTCCCCAACCAGAGGTTTGAGCACACTAGTTCCTTGCACCTCGTGGTCATACTGGCGTATTACCCATTCCTTGCTACATACGTTCCATGAGGCAAGAATTTGAAGTAAATCTTTACCTAGATCCTGTGGCTGAGCAAACTCAGGCTCAGTATATTGTGGTTGTTTCCATACTGCTTCTTTCTCTATCTCTGGCCGACCCTTATGCAGAAATTCCATGCTCAGGTCACAGACTAAATTTTCTTGATAAAAAAGCTGGAGCCTTCGGTCGTTGGTAAACTCACCGATGACCGTTGCTTCAACACCTTCGGCAGCAAAAAGGGTTAATAGTTCCTCGATGTTATCTGTTGGGACAGCCAATATCATTCGCTCTTGAGATTCAGATATCCATATCTCGGTATAAGATAGCCCGGCATATTTCAAAGGAACTCTATCCAGATAAACACGTACTCCAGTCTCGGCAGCCATTTCACCTACTGCTGACGATAACCCCCCACCTCCGCAATCAGTTATCCTGGAATATAGCCCACGTTCTCTGGCTTGAAGGATGACATCGATGAGCCTCTTCTCCACAATGGGATTGCCAATCTGGACCGCGCTATAGGAAACTGTAACCGACTCCGCAGTAAGTGGTTCTGAGGCAAAAGTTACGCCATGTACTCCATCACGCCCAGTTCTGCCTCCTGCTAACACTACTAGGTCGCCAGGTTTTTGCTGCCCTCTCTGTGATAGGTCTTTCGGCAACAAACCTAATGTTCCACAGAAAACAAGCGGATTAGCTATATATTGCTCATCAAAGAGTATGGCGCCGTTAAGAGTAGGAATTCCAAGGCGGTTAGCATAATCGGCCACCCCAGCCCGCACACCCTTAAAAACACGACGCGGATGTAAGACCCCGCGTGGCAACTTATCATACGAGAAATCAGGAGGACCGAAACAAAAGACATCAGTGTTTAAGATGGGCTTGGCACCTAGTCCGGTGCCTAGGACATCGCGCACAGCGCCTCCTATACCAGTTGAAGCCCCTCCGTAAGGTTCGATCGCCGAGGGGTGATTATGAGTCTCGACCTTAAAACAAAGAGCCCACCGACCATCGAAATCAATCACACCAGCATTGTCTTTAAAAACAGAGAGACACCACGGCTTATTCAACTCCTCAGTTGCTTTCATGATAGTACTCTCGAGTAAATTATCTATAGCCATATCACCAAACTTGATTCTGCTCTTGAATGTTTTGTGGACGCAGTGCTCAGACCAGGTTTGAGCTAGCGTTTCAAGTTCGGCATCGGTGGGATTACGCCCTTGGCAGCTAAAGTAATTAGTGATTGCTCGAAGCTCATCATTGGTAAATCCAAATCGTCTTCCGATTTCCGCAAGTCCAACTTCGTCTGCATCTAATATGCTTATATTCTTTAGCTTGAATTCATATTGGGGACTTACGGGAAAAATTTTTGGTTCTACAGTAACTCGGTGCTGGATGATTGGGTTCACCAGCAATCTATTGCATATTGTCTCTAGCTGATATTCGTCTAACTGCCCTTCAATAAGGTAGCGTCTCGCCGTTTTGACTCCTTTGACCTTTCTTATACCTAAATCCAGCACCGCTTTCTTAATAGTGTCTTCCACTGGGTCGGTGACACCAGCATTGTAGGCCACTTCGACGATGTGACAATTGAGCCCGATCTTTCCTTTATCTCCGGAAGTTGTCCCACACCGTACTTCCTGAGCCACCGGATCAGCCAGAAGACTGTGGCAAATTAGGGCCAAATCATGAGGCTCTAAATCTGCGTCTAGCCAGTATATATCCGCCACTCGAGAATTAGAAATTGTTGTTATGCCCAGGTCATATATATCTTTGACTAAACTAAGTCCTCTAACATCCTGCAGATTATTCTTCAACCAAATCTCCACTCTATATAGCAAGGTAATCCTCCTTAACTACGTCATAAGTAGCCGATTTCATGCTATTCTTATCACTGTCTATAAGTTACTATTTCAGCGACTGCCGTATTACCGTTGATGTAATGGACTTATAGACGGATTATTTATCCTTTGAATTGGTTCGTGATGGGAAGTCTCCTATCACGGCCGAAGTCTCTGGGAGTTATTTTGATGCCTGGGGCAGTTTGGCGATGCTTATATTCGCTCCCGTCTACCATGCGAGTTACCTTTATAACTATGTCACGATCAAAACCCATATCCGTAATCTGATCAATCGTCAAGTCGTCTTCCACATAAGCCTTTAGAATGGGATCCAGTATATCGTATGGAGGTATAGTATCGGTATCTTTTTGGTCTGGCCTTAATTCAGCAGATGGTGCTTTGGTTAGGACGGAGGATGGTATCACTTCTTTGCCTGCCTGGCGATTCTTATATCTGGCTAATTCGACGACCATTGTTTTAGGAACATCTTTCAGCGGAATAAAGCCCCCGGCCATATCTCCATAAAGAGTAGTATAACCCGTGGCTGTCTCGCTTTTATTGCTGCAAGCAAGCACCAACCAGCCGAACTTATTAGACAGAGCAAAGAGAATATTGCCTCTGATTCTTGCCTGGATGTTCTCCTCGGTGACATCTGGTTGAGTATCCTTAAAGGATTCAGCCAGCGTTTCTAAATAAGAGCTGAACGTTTTATCAATAGGTATTAATTTGAACTCTATTCCCAGATTTCTTGCCAAAGCTTCAGCGTCTGATTTGCTGCTGGGCGATGAGTAGCGAGAAGGCATAGAAACACCTATGACATTTTCAGCACCGAGGGCATCTACTGCTATGGCTGCTACCAAGCTTGAATCAATCCCGCCGGATAAACCGATGACTACTTTCTCAAAACCGTTTTTATGTACGTAATCTCTGGTTCCGAGAACGAGAGCCTGGTAAATTTCGGCGAGGCCATCCAGCCTGTCAATTCGCCTCGGCTGCAAAGGAGGCCTGACAATTGACGGATACTCACATGACACCTCTATCTTGGTAACTTCTTCCAGTTTCTCCTTAAGCCAAGGCATCTCTTTCCTTCGTCGAGGATCATGCAACTGAGAGCGGAATACTGACTCTACATCCAAATCAGCCACTACAAAGTCCTCTTCAAACTGCTTCCCCCGGGCTATGAGTTCTCCTTTTTCATTAATAATCAAGCTATTGCCATCGAATACAAGCTCATCTTGTCCTCCCACCAAATTATTGTGGACAACAAAAGCTATACTGTCTGATGCTCTGGTAGCAAGCATCCTTTCTCTAAAGAGTCCTTTTCCTGCATGATATGGGGAGGCGCTTATATTAAGCAACACCCCTGCTCTGGCATGAGCTTGGATAATTGCGGGCCCAGCTTCATACCACATATCTTCGCAAATAGTTATACCTATGCCGATGCCACAAATGATGAAAACGGGGTATCCTGCCCCTGCCTGAAAATACCTATTTTCATCAAACACGCCATAGTTCGGTAAATATAATTTGTGGTAAACCCCCATTAATTTTCTGTTATAGATTACAGCGGCAGCATTGTATATATCGCCATCGCTGTCAACGAAACCCACAACTACTGCTATATCTGAGCTATACTCTATTATTTTGTTAAGGCTTTCTGTATTTTGTTTAATGAATTGTGATTTAAGCAGCAAATCTTCGGGTGGATAGCCGGTTATGGCCAATTCAGGGAAGGTGAGCAGGTTAACTCCTAGCGATTTTGCTTGGTCAATGGATTGCATTATCTTTTTGGTATTGCCATTGAGGTCACCTACAGTGGAATTAATCTGAGCTATTCCAACTCTAATTGGATACAATTTGCCTCCTTACAGCTGTAACAAACTATAGTATAGCAGACATTAATAAATGTCTCTGCAATACTGCGTTCGCACTGACGAAAAAATTTCACCAAGGTACTGAACGAGTACAGGGTATGTCGAAACTCCATGATAATGTCTTCTTTAGGACTCGATAGAAATGTCCTCTTTGTGAGAAAGATGGTAAAGAGCAGACATCTTATAAGGAGGAGACTGAATGGAAGGAGGGTCATTAGTCCTGAGTCAGAAGGAGTGATCTCGCCTGGTTGTGATAATCAGGGTGAGAGAGAAGACAATGGCGATCAAGGAGGCAGCAGAAGTGATGGGGATAAGTTACCGGCAGGGCCGGCGGATATACAAGCGGTATGTGATTGAGGGGGATAAAGGGTTAATACATCAGAGTCTTGACAACAGCCAGCACGAGGTATTCTCTTCTTCGTCGAATGTATGTATAATATTGCTGAGAATTTAGGTGGTTGGGCAGAGGATACATAGGGTTAATCTACAGAGATAACCTGGCAAAACTGCTTGGTGAAGCCAGAAGAGCAGATATAACACCGGCGAAACTGGTATATGGCAAATTTGAACCATCTACTCAGGAATTTTGTTTAGCGAATTGTTATGTGAAGGGGGTACAGATGTAAGTTAATAGGTTGAATGTTTATAGATACTGTAAGGAGGTCTTGGATTGAATGAAAAATAAGAGAATCTTAAAGCTGGCTGGTAGTATTTGTATCGTGGTTGTATTAGCCGTGATGTTACTACCTATCGGCTGTGCACCAGAGGATGGTGGTGGTGGCGGGAACGAAGAAGGGCCGCTTAAGATTGGCATATTTCAGATAATTAGCCACCCTGCTCTGGATAGTGCGCGTGAAGGCTTCAAAGATGCCTTCAAGGCTGCCTTGGCAGCTGAGAACCTCACCGAAGCCGACGTCGTGTTTACCGAAAGCAATGCTGCAGGTAGTATGGATGCGTGTTATACGATCGCTGACTACTTTGTTTCCCAAGGCGTGGATCTGATATGTGCTATAGCCACATCATGCGTCATCGCAGCAGCGACCGCTGTTAACGGAACAGACATACCTGTGGTCTTTAACTCGGTTACCAATCCGGTGGATGCAGGGGTAGTTGAAGACTGGGATGTCCCGGGTGGCCAGGTGACCGGGGTCAGCGATATAGCTCCTGTTGATCCCCAGATACAATTGATTCTGGATATTCTCGAGGATGTGGCCAATAACCTCACACTTGATAAATTAGGCGTAATGTACAATGCTGGCGAACCGAACTCGGTGTACCAGGTGGACGTGCAGCTTGTAGAGGCACTGGACAACCTTGGTCTGACGGGCAGTGTCACGGTGGAGAAGGCTACGGTGAGCACTGGGGCGGATATTCCTGCTGCAGCACAGACACTTGTGGATGCTGCGGTAGATGCCATATGGGTTCCAACTGACAATATCGTCGTGGCTGGTATTGAGGGATTGATAGGGCCTTGCGAGGACAATGACATACCTCTTTTTGCTGCCGATACTTCTACAGTTGAGAAAGGAGTAATTGGGTGCTGGGGCATGGACTACTACACTGTCGGAAGCTATAGCGGTCAGATGGCAGGGGAGATACTGCTGGAGGGTGCGGATCCGGCTACAATGCCCGTTCGAACAGTACCAGCGGAATACCTTTACATTTATCCGGAGGCAGCCGAAAGGATGGGGGTAACCGTTCCTGAGTGGCTAATAGACATAGCATACGAAGTGGTCGAAGATTAGTATTAATAGGAAAAACGCGGGTTCTCATATTGCCATCCGGTTGTTGTACTAGCATTCATGGGCAGCAGCCGGGTGGTGATATCGAGGTAAGCGAGATGACTACAGTCAGGAGGTTTTTAACTGTTAGATCCTGTTGCCGTTGGACGGTTGCTGAGCTTTTCCTTATATGAGGGGCTGGTATATGGGTTTCTAGCTTTAGGTGTGTACCTTACCTTCCGTGTGCTTGCTTTTCCCGACCTCACCGTGGACGGTAGCTTTGTTCTGGGAGCAGCTGTGGTGGCCGTGCTAATCATAAATGGTGTGAATCCGTTCCTGGCAACACTGGCTGCCCTCGGAGCAGGCTTATGTGCCGGTATGGTAACATCGTTACTCAACACCAAGTTAAGGGTACCAGCCTTGCTGGCTAGCATTCTTGTGATGGTCAGCCTGTACTCGGTAAATCTTCGAATTATGGGGCGACCCAATCTTCCCCTTCTTCGTGAAGTAACCATCTTTTCTCTAACCTCTCAATTGCTGGGGCTGGAAAACCGCCTCACATATCAACTTGTGGTTGCCGCTGTGCTGGCGTTGATAGTTTTTTTTGCCTTAAATTGGTTCCTGCGCACTGAGATCGGGCTAGCATTGCGAGCCACAGGCAATAATGAGCAGATGGTGCGTGGGGCCGGAGTAGATACCGATAAGACTACAATACTCGGGGTGTCCATCGCTAACGGACTCGTTGCCTTTTCTGGCGGGGTAGTGGCTCAAGCACAAGGCTTTGTTGATGTCAACATGGGGATAGGAATGATCATAATAGGCTTAGCCTCAGTGATAATCGGCGAGGCACTGTTTCGGCCCAAGGGAGTGGCCAGGCTACTGTTAGCGGCACTGGGAGGGGCTTTTGTCTACCGCCTGGTCCTGAGTATTGCTCTCAGGGCAGGCATGGCTCCAGGTGACTTGAAACTCATTACCGCAGTGATAGTGATTGTAGCTATGGCGGTTCCATTCCTTCAAAAGAGGATACGGCGGGAATGGCTACCACCTGCGCCCAGGTGGTAAAATGATAGCACTGATGAATGGGAATAACAGTTTGCTCACGCTCCAGAGAATAAGCAAAATATTCTCTAAAGGTACTGTAGACCAGGTCATAGCACTAGATAAAATCGACCTGGATGTCGCCGCCGAGGACTACATCACTGTCATTGGTAGCAACGGGGCTGGAAAAACTACCCTGCTGAATATCATTGCCGGCGTATTCCCGCCGGAGGATGGTGAGATTATTCTTAATGGACGGAATATTACGAAGCTGTGTGAATACAGATGCGCCGAATTTGTCGGTCGGGTCTATCAAGACCCTCACGTAGGGACCGCCGCTAAGATGACCATAGAGGAAAACATGGCCATGGCTTTGTTGCGAGGACAGCCCAGAGGATTACGAGCTGCCTCTAATAAACAGCGTAGAGAGTTGTTCCGTGCTGCCCTAGCTCCACTGGGACTGGGTCTGGAGAATAGACTAAATACCCTGGTAGGCACACTTTCAGGAGGTCAAAGACAGGCGCTTTCTCTGGTAATGGCTACCTTGAGTAACCCAGCAATATTACTGCTTGACGAGCACACAGCCACGCTGGACCCCAGAACAGCCCAGATAGTGCTCGATTTAACCGATATGATCGTAAAACGGGAGAAGATGACCGCTATCATGGTAACCCACAATATGGAAATGGCTCTTCGCCATGGTAATCGACTGATTATGATGCATAAAGGTAGAATCGTGGTTGATATGAACCAGGAGCAGAGGGCCGGTCTTACCATCCACGATCTCGTCGTGGCTTTCGAACGAGCCAGCGGCGAAGAATTTGTTGATGATAGCGTTCTGCTTCGCCCTGGCAACGTCGTCGGCAGTTCAGATTTATAACCACGAACCAAGACATTCTATCTATATCTCCATGAGCAAATTTAGCTATCAGCTGGTGACAGGCGGTGTCGAGTTGCAGCAAGCCTTCGAGGTGAGGAGGCAGGTCTTTGTCCGGGAGCAAAGTATCTCAGAGGACCTGGTGTTTGATGGGCACGACAGGGAATCGCTGCACATAGTAGCCAAAGATGGACAGAGAGTCATCGGTAGTGCCAGAGTTCAATTCTTGACCGACAAGCAGGCTAAGCTGGAGAGAATGGCTATCCTAAGACATTATCGCCGTAAAGGCGTCGGAAAGGGAATGCTTCTTTTTTTAGATACAGTATGGAAAGATAAACAGGTGCAACAAGTAATCATCCACGCCCAACTTGAAGTTGTTCCCTTCTATAAGTTATACGGCTTTGACGAATTTGGCTTACCCTTTCAGGAAGCTGGCATCAAACACATCAAGATGTGCAAACAAGTTTGACCCGGTTGGATGAATGACAAGCAGTACCATTGTGATGGCTGTGATGCCACGGGCAGGGTCTGTGTTGTTATCCAGCGAAAATGTCACCTTAATTGTCCAGCGAATTTGTCATCCCCTATCGATATGGAATCTAAGGGACCTGCGCCAGGGATGGTCTGGGCCAGGTGTAGTGTAGTAAGTAAGCTTCGGTTGTGGAGTTTTCTCCGCCTTGTTGATGGGGACGGCAAGTTTATCAGAATTAATCATGTCTAGCGTAACACGAGCTGCACTCCTTGCCCTGAGCATAAGAAACTTAATAACTTGTTTATCCTTTCCCACCATAGAGGCATTATATACTATGAAATCAACCGCGTTTATATTTAACCTTGGCGCCCCCTGCTTTCGGAAGGGGAAATGCTTGTCCCTTCTCTTTTAAGTTGTGGGAAAGCACACAGGAGGCTCCTCTATAGAGCCTCTGGTGAGATTGCCTCGCAGAGTTTGCCTGAGCGGAGGTGGGATTCTTCGCCTTCGTCTCATAATGACAAAAGGAAGAAGCTCAGAATGACAAGCAAGAAGAACTGGCAATGACAGGTGAGCTTTACGCTGTTATAATGATACCGTGCTGGTTACCATAATTGGTTTAGGGTTAATCGGCGGCTCAATCGGGTTAGCTTTAAGGCAAAGGAAAGAGTCCGGGTGGGAGATATCCGGCTGTAGCCGTCGTCAGAAGACTGTAGACAGTGCCCTAAGTTTAGGTGCTATTGAGCAAGGCACAACCAGCTTAAAGGATGCGGTAAAGCAGGCTGATTTTGTCATTATCGCCACACCTGTTATGACGATAAAGGAAATCTTTTCCGAAGTAGCTGACTATCTTCCCACTGGATGCATTGTCACTGATACAGCCAGCACGAAAGCCGCGGTTATGAAATGGGCTGAGGAAATGCTGCCGCCGACAGTGGATTTTATCGGAGGACATCCTATGGCTGGGAGGGAAACTTATGGCATCCAGGCTGCCAAAGCCGATTTATTTCGGGGGTGTACTTATTGTCTTACCCCGGCAGAGAAAGCTGATCCAAAATCGATAGATGCAGTAACAGGCATGGTCAAGAAGCTTGGGGCTATACCCTTTTTTCTTGATGCTCAAGGGCACGACAATCTGGTGGCTGGCATTAGCCATCTCCCCATGTTACTCTCGGTAGCCCTGGTATCACTAACCACCAAGAGTCCTTCTTGGTCTGAAATGTCCAAACTGGCAGCCTCCGGCTATCATGACCTTAGTCGCCTGGCTTCGGGGAATCCTGAAGTGAATACGCATATCTGCCTTAGCAACAAGGAAGCTATAGTTAATTGGATAGATAAATTCAGTAAAGAATTGGAGAGGTATCGCCAACTGGTGGTTGAGGGAGATGAACGTCTGGAACTAGCCTTAACTGAGGCGAACAAAGCGAGGCAGGAATGGCTGAACAATTTCTCGGCTTAAAGTTGCCTTCACCAAGAGCGGAAATAAGAACCATCAAACCTTGTCCCACGTTGCAAGGGGAGATAATTTTACCTGGTGATAAATCTATTTCCCACCGTGCTGTTATCCTGAATAGCTTAGCCAGAGATAGGGCGAGGATTGATAATTTTGCTCCGGGGAAAGATTGTCTGGCTACAGTTAGGTGTCTAAGAGCCTTGGGGGTGAAAATTGATAGAAAGGGATCGCCGAACTCACACACTTTGTTGCTCTCTGGAGCCGGCGAAGATGGTCTTGAGGAGGCTAGCAACGTGCTTGATGCTCAGAATAGCGCTACTACCATGCGTCTTTTAGGTGGTCTTCTAGCCAGCCAGCCCTTCCTATCTGTTATTACGGGGGATGCCTCTCTTCGTAATCGCCCCATGGGCAGATTGATTGAGCCACTGAGGCTGATGGGCGCTGAGATTTGGGGTAGGGGGAAGGACTCATTTGCCCCTCTAGTCATTAAAGGGAAAAGGTTGTGTGGTATAGATTTTACCCTGCCTGTACCCAGTGCTCAGATTAAATCTGCTATTCTATTGGCCGGCCTTTTTGCCCACGGCAATACCGTCATACACCAGAGAGTCCCTTCCCGTGACCATACGGAAAGAATGCTTAGACGGATGGGAGCCAGTCTAGAAAGCCAGGGAAGTTCGATTTCTTTGCTGCCTTTGAGCAGCCCCTTGATTCCTGTCAATCTTTGTGTCCCGGGCGACATCAGTTCAGCGACCTACTTCTTGGTTGCTGGAGTTATTCATCCTAACTCCAGGATAGTTATAAGAGATTGCGGAATTAACCCTACAAGAACTGGAATCATAGATGTTCTTCTGGCTATGGGAGCCAGGTTAAAAATAAGTAACGAACGTCTGGAAGCAGATGAACCCTTAGCCGATATTGTGGTAGAATCTAGCGAGTTAACGGGGACAGAGGTCAGTGGTAATATTATCCCTCGCCTCATTGATGAGATTCCCGTGTTAGCGGTAGCTGCCTGTGTTGCTAAAGGGAAAACTGTGGTCAGGGGTGCAGGGGAACTGAGGGTAAAGGAATCAGACAGGATTGCCACTGTGGTAAGTGAACTTTCTCGCCTGGGTGCAAAAATTGAACCATTGCCAGACGGCATGGTCATTTATGGAGGCAGGCCCTTATTGGGAGCAGAGGTTGATAGCCACTTCGACCACCGATTGGTGATGAGTCTGGCAGTAGCTGGTTTGGTAGCCAAGGGAGAAACAACTATCAAGCATGCCCATGTGGCACAAGTATCATACCCTACCTTCTGGCAAACTTTAGAACAGTTAATTGGTAGTTTAGGGGCTGGGTGAAGGAGGATTTCTCTTTCACTCTAACTCTCTCTTCCACTAGGGGAGAGAGAGTTATGATGATTTGGGTAGGTATCTTTAATTAAGGAGGTGATATGGCTACAGAATTAGTTCACATAGGTTTTGGAAGTGTCATTGCTGTAAATAGGGTACTTGCTTTCCTTTCCCTAAATCAACAACCAATCAAGCGACTCATTCGAGAAGCAAGGGAAAGAGGGCTTTTAATTGATGCTACTCATGGCAGGAAGGTCAAGACTGCTATTCTTTTTGATACTGGGCATATAATTTTGGCTGCCGTGACAGCGGAGACCATCGCTCATAGGCTAACCACTGCTCCCCTCCCGTCCGAGGAAAAAATTGACCTGGGAAGTATCTGACTACAGCCTTGAACCGAAGCTTCGAACAAAACGAAGAGACACCCAAAGTTCTCGATCCTTGCTCATCGTTCTTTCTGGGCCTTCGGGAGTAGGTAAGGATGCGGTGCTGGCTAGGATGAGAGAGTTAGGGCGTCCCTTTCACTATGTCGTTACTGCCACTACACGTCCTAAGCGTGCCAGAGAGAAGGATGGAATAGATTATCATTTCCTTTCGCGAAAAGAATTCCAACAAATGATGAATGATAACCAGTTCTTGGAATGGGCTAATGTCTATGGCAACTACTATGGTGTGCCAAAAGATGAAATAACTTCGGCTTTATCCAAAGGAGTAGATGCAGTAGTCAAAGTGGATGTTCAGGGTGCTGCTACGATCAAGAAAATCTTACCACACGCAGTATTTATTTTCCTTGCGCCTTCTTCGACAGAAGAACTAGAAAAGAGGTTGAAAAAGCGACAGAGCGAATCTTCAGCAGATTTGGCTCTAAGGCTGGAAAAGGCTAGAGAGGAAATAAAAAGCTTGCCGCTTTTCGATTATGTAATTACATGCCGACAAAATAAGCTTGATGAGGTTGTATCCCGGATAGATGCCATTGTCGCTGCCGAAAAATGCCGTGTCAAGCCCAAGATCGTGGAGCTTTAACTGCCTGTATTTTTGACAATATCCCCACTCGACTTCTACAATAAGCCCAGTATGAGTTTGGCAGGGCAACTTTACCATCTGCAGCAGATTGATCTTGAGCTTCAAAAGAAGCAACAAGAGTTTAGAGAGGTTGAAAATCAGCTAAGCGATGACAAGGCTATGGTTGCCACCGAATCCAAACGGACTTCACAGAGTGAACAACTAGAAGATGTGAGGAGAAAACAAAAAAACGCTGAATGGGAACTGGAAGACCTTCAAGAAAAAGTCAAACAAATTAACAGCAAGCTTTACAGTGGCACAACCAAGGATGCCAAGGAACTGGTCAACCTCGAGAAAGAGGTCAAAAGCCTTAAGAGTCAGATTAAGACGAAAGAAGATGTCCTATTAGGATTGATGAGCCAGGTGGAGGAGCTAGAAGCTAAACTCAAGACTACTGCCGAAGAACTTGAGCAATTGAAGCGAGAGTGGCAACAGCGTCAAGAGACTTTTGGGCCGAAGAAAAGCGAACTTGAAATCACGCTTGCTAAGCTCAAAAGGGACCGCGACGAACTAATGCAGCAAATTGACCGCGAAGCACTCAATACTTATGAGCGACTCAGGCTAACAAGGGAGGAAGCTGTGGTCAAAGTGGAGAAGGGGAGATGCCTGGGGTGTCATGTTGTCGTGCCTACGAGTCAATGGCAGAAAGTCAAAGCTGGGAATTTAATCCATTGCAATAACTGCGGCAGGATATTCTACCTGGAGTAGCTATATGCAATCGAGTTGCCTTCGAAATACTCCCATACGCTCCAACCAGCCGCTGGCTGAATCTACTGTGGAGAGGGCAGTTAAGTAAAAAGCTTCAATTGACAAACAATTACCATATTTTAAAAGCGTTTTATATCTTGCGTTATTCGGGATTTGAATTTTGCAAATTGGATTTATGTAGTCAACCATCTAGTATGCTAAAATTGAGTTAGTAATCAAGGCGAAATGGAGTAGAAAGATGAGTGACGTCGTCACATTGGTTGCTGGGTAGGGAAAAGGAAATTTCCGGACAGATAACAAGTGCGACCATCATAGATGTAGGGGCAGATAGGAGCAATCAGAGCTGATATGTTGCCTGTGTTGCCCAAAGAAGTGGAAAGTGTCTAACTATCTACTGCGTATGATTGATGCCAATCTAAACCGCTCCAGTGAAGGCTTGCGGGTTCTAGAAGATACCGCTCGTTTTCTTCTCAACGATACTGAGCTGAGCCAGCGGTTGAGGACTATGCGTCATGATTTAGCCAGGGAGACTAAATCACTGAGGATAAGGTTCTTGTCCTATAGAGATGCCGAACATGATGTTGGCCATCCTTATCCTTTTCTGCCAGGCAAGAGAGAATTTAATAGAAGGACGCCTTCATTGCAAAGCTCGCTGGATTTAGTTACGGCTAATGCCAAAAGGGTAGAAGAGTCTCTTCGCGTGGTAGAAGAGCTAGCTAAATTGTCAGAGGTAAGTTCGATGCTGAATTCAGCCAGCTTTGAACAAGCGAGGTTTACCGTCTATACCTTGGAGCAAGATTTGATTTCTAGAATATCACGCAGGGACAAAACAGAAAGGATGCTTGGACTGTACGTTATTCTGGATAGGCAGTTTTTAGCGGGCAGGGATGAGCTGGATATCGCTAGGCAGATTATTGAGGGCGGTGCCAAGGTAATTCAACTTCGCGACAAGTCTCAATTTTATGGGGACAGAAGGAGAGAACTGCTACTAGTAGCGCAAAAGCTCAAGGAACTTTGTAGTCAAGCGGGTGTTCTATTCATAATAAACGATTATCTCGACTTAGCTATGGCTGTTGATGCTGATGGGCTTCATATTGGGCAGGAAGATCTGCCCCTATCTATAGTCCGGAGGGAATTGCCCATAGACAAAATAGTTGGTTGTTCCATCACTACACTATCTCAAGCGACGCAAGCTCAGAATGAAGGAGTAGATTATATTGCTGTGGGCTCTATATTCCCCACAACAACGAAAAAAGAGACTACTACGGTAGGAGTGGATATAATAAGAGAAATCAAGCAAGTAGTGTCTATACCTCTAGTAGCCATTGGTGGCATAAACCAAAATAATGTTAGTGAGGTAGTGGCTGCTGGTGCTGATGCTGTAGCTGTGATTAGCGCCGTCTTGAGCGAGAAAGATATCAGGGCAGCTGTGCAAAACTTGGTCGCAAAAATAGACTCGGCGAAAGAGAAATGTCAAAGCCAGTAGAAGATTTGGAGCTTATTGCTGCAGAGCTTCGACCCTACTTTGCAGCTGAAGATGAGGCACGAGAGAAAGCTTTGCGTAGTTGCCGGCAGGTGATCCGTTACAGTGCTGCTGCTATACGTGCCATGCACCGCCAGGAGCACGATAAAGCAAAGCTGCTCCTTGATTCTGCTCATCAGTTACTTCGAGAGTTAAACCGTGAACTGGCTGGACATGGTAGGTTACTTCATTCAGGTTTTGTTCACGACGCTCAAAAGGAGTTCGCGGAGGGATATATAACTTTAGCCTTGATAACCGGGGAAGACTTGCCGAAGCCAGGAGCACTAGGCATAAGCAATGCTGCCTATCTTGATGGCTTGGGAGAATCCGTAGGAGAGTTGAGGAGATATATATTGGATAGTTTGAGACGGAGTGATTTTTCTCGTTGTGAGGAATTACTGACCATAATGGATGAAATCTATGGGATATTGATAACCATGGACTTCCCTGAATTGCTTGCACATGGCTTGAGGCGAACCACCGACGCTATACGAAATATTATAGAAAGAACTCGAGGAGATTTAACGGTATCCTTAAGACAAAAAATTTAGAAACGAAGCTTGCTGACTTTAGCTAGTCATTCTTAAAAGACAGCAACTGTTTCACCTTTGGACAGTCACAATCCCATCTCTTTGGCTACCACTTCCCTGTAGAAATTAGCGTCGCCGAAGGCAAGGTCTCCAGCTATAGCACGCCTGGTGTAGTGATGCAGTTCATGTTCCATGGTAGCCCCGATTGCCCCGTGAATTTGGTGCGCCAAATCAATGATGCGTTGGGAAGCTTCTCCTATCCAAGCCTTGGCAACAGCAACTTCTTTGGTACATGGCAGTCCTTCGCTTATCATCCAGGCTGCTTGGTATGTGCTAAATCTGGCACTATCAACATCTGTTGCCATGTCGGCACAATAGTGTTGTATGATTTGAAAGCTACCAATGGGGCGGTCAAATTGCTTCCTTTCTTTAGCATAGTTGAGTGTCATTTCTAGCACTCGCTGAAGATTGCCAACCATCTGGCAGCATGTTGCCACTGCTGCCCGCTCGATTATCTTCTGCACTGTACTCCATTGCTGACCCGGGTGTCCAAGAATGTTAGCTTTAGGTACTGGTAATTGGGAGAAAACCACCTCACATAGCTTATCCCCGGCGATGCTCTTTAAGAGAGTGTAATTTATTTGTGGGTTCTTGGCATCTATCATGAATATGGTGACTCCATTTTCAGGTTTTGTCCTGGTTACACATAACAGGTAGTCAGCTATATGAGCATCAGGGACAAACAGTTTTGTGCCGTTGAGGATGTAATTGCCTTCATCGGGAATAGCCTTGGTTGTGACTGAAGAAGCATCGTAATTCTGACCTCGTAAATACGGTGCGGGTTCGTTTAGGGCTAAGGTGAATATTTTCTCCCCACGGATTAACTTGGGGAGATATTCTTGTTTTTGCTCTTCGCTACCAACATCTAAGATGGATAAGCCTCCCAGAACCACTGTGGAGAAGAAGGGGCCGGGCAAACAAGCACGTCCCATTTCCTCCAATAGTACTGCAAGATCGAGAAAATTCATGTCGCCACCGCCATATTTCTCTGGGAACGCCAAGCCAATCCAGCCTAACTCTGCCATCTGATGCCAGAGCTCTCTGGAATAGCCTGTCTCACTTTCTTCCATTTGCGTAACAAATGTTTTCGGGCACTTATCGGTTAAGAAGTCTCGGGCTGTCTTTTTGAGCATTTCTTGTTCTTCAGTGAGAGTTAACTTCATCGCTATCCTTCTATGTTAAACATTTCGAGTGTCATTGTGTCATTCTGGGTCACACGTGGCATATTACGAACTTGGCAAGCCTAATCCTCGTATAGCCAAGATATTTTTTAAGATTTCTGTTGTGCCGGCTTGCAGGCTGTAACCTTTAGAGCTTAGGTATGAATGAGCGACCATTCCTCGGAGGAGGACTAACTTAGAATCTGGCATTAGTTGTCCATAAGGACCTAAGATCTCCATAGCTACACCAGCCAAGCGTTTCTCAAACTCTGTGGAATAGGCCTTGGACATGGCAGATTCCCAATTAGGCGTACGCCCTTCTTCCATAACTAAAGCCACTCTATAAATAAGCAAGCGGCCAACTTCGAATTCAATCTGGAGTTGTGCCAGCTTATTGCGAATTATAGGTTCCTGAGATAATCTATTTTCTTTAGCGAACTGTATGATAGCTTCGAAGAGGGGGTAATTGCCCATAAGACGTTCTAGCCCACTTCTCTCGTAGCTAAGCTGGTGAAGGACCTGATAAAAGCCGCGATTTTTCTCACCTACTAAATATTTTTTGTGCACGCGTACATTATCAAAGAAAAGGTCATTCCAAGCCTCAGTGCCGGTAATATCAGTCATAGGGATGCGGCTGAGGCCTGGTGACTTTGCATCCACGATGAACTGACTAATGCCCCTGTGCTTTGGTGCCTCGGGGTCTGTTCGGGCATACACATCAAAGTAGTGAGCGAAGGAAGCACAACTAGTCCAGGTTTTTTGCCCATTGATTACATAATAATCGCCGTCTTCTACCGCTCTGGTTTGTAGCGAAGCCAAGTCAGAGCCTGCGCCAGGTTCACTCATTCCCAGGCCAAAATAAACCTCTCCCTTTGCTATCCTGGGCAGAAATTCCCTCTTTAACTCTTCTGAGCCAAAGGCGAGGATAGCACCTCCTATCTGGCGGTCGGCAAACCAGTGACAAGCTGCCGGCGCCCCGTAGCGCAGCATTTCTTCAGTAAGGATAAGTCTATCTATATGGCTACGCCCCTGCCCTCCATACTCTCTGGGCCAGATTAGACCTATCCAACCTCTCTGTGCTACCCGTTTGGTAAATCCAGGGTTAAAACCTTGTATCCAGGCATCACAGGTGGGTTCCCAATATCCTTGCTTTATTTCCTCTTCTAGGAAGTTGCGCACCTCCTGTCTGAACTTATTCTGCTCCTCTGTGAAGCCGAAATCCATATTCTTTCCCTTTTTCAAAGATTGATGTTGGAATACTTCCTCCACGGCCTAGTCACACATTTATCTTCCAGAGCATCGAGTGCCCTGTTTATGACTTTTCTGGTATCTGAGGGATCTATCACATCGTCAACATAGCCTCTCTCCGCAGCACAGTAGGGGTTTTCGTACATCTCTGAGAATTCTCTTATCCTTTTTGCTCGCACTTCATCGGGTTTGTCCGCCTCCCTTATTTCTCTGGCGAAGATAACGCTGGCAGCGGTGTCGGCGCCGACAATGGTGATTCGGGCAGTAGGCCAGGCAAAGACAAAGTCAGCTCCAATGGATTTGTCAAGCATGCCGAAGTGAGCGCCAGCATAGGATTTTCTAATTATGATTGCAATCAGGGGCACCGTGGCATCAGCCCAGGCAAAAAGTAGTTTGGCTCCATGTCGTAAGATTCCTCCCCAATCTTGTTGAGAGCCTATAAGATATCCAGGGGAATCATGAAGAGTAACCAAAGGAATATTGAATAGGTCACAAAACCTGACAAACCTAGCTCCTTTGTCGGCGGCATCAATATTTATGCAACCACCCATCCATTTTGGTTGGGTGGCTACTATTCCCACGGGACGCCCGTTGAAGCGGGCAAAACCTGTGATTATATTCCGAGCATGGAGCCCCATGGTCTCGAAAAAACAACCCTGGTCAACTATTTTTTCGATAACTTCATACATATCGAAAGGTTCGCTGGGATGTGCTGGCAGCAGGCTAATTAAGTCTTCTTTCCTTTCTGGATTGTCGTCCGTTTGGATACGGGGTGGTTTCTCTTTGTTGTTGGAAGGCAAAAAGGACAGAAGTTCCTTACACTTATCCAGGCAATCTGCATCATCTTCGGTCACGACGTGCGTTTGCCCTGATTTGATGGCATGAGCTTTGTAGCCGGAAAGTTCCTCAAGGCTGATTTCCTCCCCGGTTTGCGTTTTGACGAAAGCAGGGCCAGCAATGCCCATAAATCCAGTGTGCTTAGTTTGAATAAGGAAATCTTGCATTATAGGATGATATGCCTGTCCTCCTAGACAGGGACCCATAAGCAGGGCTATCTGGGGTATGATTCCCGACGCAAGTATTTGAGATCTGAACAACCATCCGTAACTTTCCAAGGTATCCATCCCCTCATGCAATCGGGCACCTCCAGAGTCATTCATGCCTACAAAGGGCCATCCATTCTCCTTGGCAAAATCTATGGCACGAACAAACTTCTTACCGTGATACTCGCCAAAAGTTCCTGCCATTGCGGTAAAATCCTCGGCAGCAACAACGACATGCCTGCCATTTACTTTGCCGAAGCCAGTAACTACCCCTTCAGCGGGTATCTCTCTCTGGTCCATGCCAAAAGCGGTTGTCCTATGCTTGACGAATAATCCTATTTCGGTGAAGGTCCCAGGATCAAAAAAATAGGAGATCCTTTCCCGGGCGGACATCTGTCCCTTACTATGCCTCTTTTCAATCGCCTTGGGCCCACCCATCTGTAAGATGTGCTCCCGTCTTGCCTTCATGTCTTCCAGTTTGTCCAAGCCTTTGTCTGATTGATCAGCCATAAATCCATCCTCCTTATGATTATAATTGCCTGCAGACTGATTTAGAGTACCCTTCACTTCCAAGCAAGATTACTGTATGAAATTATGTGTAAGTCAGTTTATAAATAATTACTCATGCTTAGCCCTGCTATTATAAGGCATAGACACTAGCTTTTCAATTTTTGTTCTGTTCTGGCTCAGCACCAAGAAAGAGAGAATGCTGCTCGGGAATGAGTATCCTGATTGCAATGTGGGTAATACCGAACAATTCAGAAAAGGTGAAGTCCCACCTCAATGAGCATCTTTGCACTCATTGTCGCGTAACCACGATTAATGGTGCTTCTTATTCCGATGCTACAACCACCTCTGGTGCTAACTGCAAAGCTTGAATCAAAGCTTTAGCTTTGTCTAGTGTTTCCATATATTCAGCTTGCGAATCAGAATCGTAAATAACACCACCTCCTACTTGAAAGTAAGCTCTGCCTTCTTTGATTAAAAAAGTACGGATAACGATATTAATATCAAGATCCCCATTAAAGCTCAGGTAACCCAAGGAACCGGTATAAACACTCCTCTTAGTCGGCTCCAGTTCATCAATAATCTCCATAGCCCGCACCTTGGGAGCACCAGTAATAGAGCCACCAGGGAAAGTAGCCTTAAGCAGGTCAATAGTGGTCTTACCTTGACACAGCCTGCCCTCGATGGTAGAGGTGAGATGAAATAAGGTAGGGAAAGTCTCCAGGATAGCTAATTCGGTGACCTTTACTGTGTCATAGTGGCAAACTCGTCCTAAATCGTTCCTCTCTAAATCAACGATCATGATGTTTTCTGCTCTGTCTTTGGCGCTGTGGATCAACTCCTGAGCCAGGCGGTGGTCTTTAACTGGATTCCTATCTCGTGGTCTCGTGCCCTTGATCGGTCGCGTCTCTACCAGATCACCCTGGACTTTAAGAAATCTCTCCGGAGAGGCGCTGACAATGGCTATGCCAGGGAAATTGAGATAGCTGGCAAAGGGAGCGGGATTAACCATCCTTAACCGTTTGTAAAGCTCGTAGGGCGGAATTTCTAAATCAGCCTCAAATCTCTGGGAAAGATTGACTTGAAAGACATCGCCAGCGGCGATATACTCTCGCACTCTATCTACGGCTTTAATGTAGTCTTCACGGGTAAAATTAGACTTAAGCAAGACCCTCCTATTCTCTTGGGCGGGTTGAAATTCCTCTTCACCCAATCTCTCTCTTCGAGGGGGAGAGACTTCTTGACCAGAAGCGGCGGTGTGAAGCCAGTTCTTCATTTCCTCAAGTCTCATCCTGGCTCGCTTTAACCGTTGCCTTTCCTCCATCTCGGGAAATCCTGTGGCAACAAGATAAGCCCTTCCATCCAGATGGTCAAAGGCGAAGATGGCATCATAGAAGGCAAAGTAAGTCTCGGGGAGTTTAAGGTCGTCTATAGCTGTGGAGGGCAGACGTTCAATGAAGTGGCATAGGTTATAACTGAAATAGCCGACGGCTCCACCGAGAAAAGGTACAGGCGCTGCACAAGAGTCTAATCTATATATATCCAGTAGGTTGCCTATAGCATCAAAAGGGTTACCATGTTGTACCTCGTGCTCATGTCCACGAATCAAGGTAATTTCAGAGCCGTGGCTACTCATCACTTGAAAGGGTTCACTACCCAAAAAGGAATATCGCCCCAGCCTTTGAAAATCCATGCCACTATCTAAAAAGAAGCTGTAAGGGTTTTCTTTAATTAACTCAAAAAGCTCAGTGGCAGTTAAGGGAGTATAGGCTTCTTCGATCAGAGGATAACGATTCATTAGCTAATTTGCTTTCACGCATGAAGCTTCAGGCGCTCACCATAAAAGTGATTATAGCAATTTGGTCTAGTAAGTGTCTTATAGGCTATTCCTGGCATATGCTCATGTTCAAGGGCTATATTACAACCTAGACCAAGAGATGATACTACGTTTGTATGGATCATGTTAATTTAAATCATAATCTTCTTAATTTTAAAGATAAGCTCACCAAAGTAAAAATAGCCCAACGGTGAGTTCTTTACATTTTTGGCAGTTTGTCTACAGAAGGAAGTAAAATTACTGTCTATTGCAAATTATGGCGGAGGGGGTGGGATTCGAACCCACGCCCCGACTTTGTCGGGGAGCGGTTTTCAAGACCGCCACCATAAGCCACTCGGTCACCCCTCCCTAAAGCTAGATTTTAGTTCTTACTTAAGGTTATATCTGCCTTGACGTTAAATTGGCGTTATTTTTACACCGTTTACCGCGGGAGCTAAAACCTCAGTGAGTAACGCCATGGCATCTGATTGCTCCTACTCAATTATATGGCTGTAAATGTCTATTGTAAAGATAAAGTTTATTCCAATACAAGATGAGCCTGGAGAGGATATCGATTTCCAACGCAAGATGGGCCTCAGAAATTAGGGCAACTCGTTTATGATTGGGACATGCGACTAGTCATGGACGACGGAAATTTACAGACGGTA
>JAGHCA010000015.1 GCA_021160725.1 Dehalococcoidia bacterium
TACCGTCTGTAAATTTCCGTCGTCCATGACTAGTCGCATGTCCCAATCATAAACGAGTTGCCCTAATTTCTGAGGCCCATCTTGCGTTGGAAATCGATATCCTCTCCAGGCTCATCTTGTATTGGAAGAGACTAAAAGTTGTCACACATGCATTAAAGGGTTATACTTGAAGGTTATGGCACTAAAACAAGATTATTATGAAGTGTTGGGAGTACCTCGACACGCTAGTGATGAGGCAATCAAGAGGGCTTTTAGAAAACTAGCCTTCCAGTACCATCCTGATCGCAATAGAGAGCCAGGAGCCGAGGAGAAATTTAAGGAAATAAACGAAGCCTACCAGGTCCTCTCCGACCCTGAGAAAAGGCGTAGATATGATCACTATGGCAGGGCTGATATAGAAGGAGGCTTTCCCGATTTTGGCTTTGGTGGGCTGGGAGATGTTTTTGAATCCTTCTTCGGCGGTTTTGGTACTCCCTTTGCCAGGACGGCTCAGCGTGTTCCCCAGAAAGGAGATAATCTACAAAGTCACCTTACTCTTTCCTTTAAGGAGGCGGTATTCGGTTGTAGCAAAGAAGTTGAAATACAGCGCATCGAGTTTTGTCCTTCATGCCATGGCATCGGTAGTGAGCCAGGTACAAATCCCGAGACTTGCCCTGATTGTCGCGGCACAGGACAAGTGAGGAGAGTTCAGCAAAGCATTTTTGGGCGCTTTACCCACATTACCACTTGCTCTCGCTGTGGAGGTAGTGGAACCGTGATAAACAATCCCTGTTCTCAATGTCGGGGAAGAGGGAGAATAAAAGTAAAGCGAAGGATTAGAGTTGATATCCCTGCTGGTGTGGATGATGGACAACAACTGCGTATGGAGGGGGAGGGAAATGCTGGCTTGTATGGAGGTCCACCCGGAGACCTCTATGTCCTCTTTTCAGTAAAGCCACATAATTTATTCCACAGAGACGGAAGCGACATTCTTTATGAGTTACCAATTAATTTTGCCCAGGCTGCTTTGGGCGATGAGATAAGAGTGCCATCTTTAGATGGAAGGGTAGATTTGAAGATACCGCCAGGAACTAGAAGCGGGAAAATCTTTCGCCTTAAAGGTAAAGGTATCCCTCATATTGATGGTAAGGGGAGAGGAGATTTGCTAGTCAAAGTAGATGTAGTAACTCCACAACGGCTGGACAAAAACCAGCGTCGCCTTTTCGAAGAGCTAGCAAAGATACTACCTCGAATTGAACCACCTCTAGACGTCTAGGTCATAGGGCAGTGATGGCTTGCTGCTAATTTCTTGAACTCACTCAACGCCTGGCTTGGAGACAAGCCTTCAAAGAGAATCACATACATAAGGTTGATAATGGGTAACTTAAGCCCCTGGTTTCTTGCCAACTGGTAGGCTGCCATAGTAGTGGCGACTCCTTCGGCAACGTGTGGCATAGAGGCAGATATTTCAGGTAAAGAGTGTCCCTTAGCTAATTCGTAGCCAACATAATGATTACGGCTTAAAGCACTGGTACAGGTAGCTATCAGGTCGCCTAAACCGGCTAATCCATAAAAGGTGCTCGCACTAGCTCCCAAAGTCATTCCCAAGGAAACAACCTCAGCCCATCCCCAGGTAATGAAGGCGCCCTTAGCATTGTCACCTAAACTCAACCCGTCTATCATACCTGCGCCCAAAGCTATGATGTTTTTCAGGGCTCCGCCTAATTCAACTCCGACAACATCATCGCTGACAGATAAAACGAATCGGGGTGATTCCATTAGTTCCCGTACTCTTCTTGCTAAAGCTATATCATGTGCGGCAATGATTGAAGCAGCGGGCAACCCTTGAGCAATTTCCCTGGCTAGATTGGGGCCAGAGAGAACGCAAATTTGCTCTTTCAGGGAAGGAGCAATCTCCTCTGCCAGCACTTGCGACATCCGCTTACCACTATTTTTCTCCAAGCCTTTGGCAGCGCTCATCAGTAGCATTAAATCGGTCAAATAATCCCTGGCTTGGCTGACATTTTCTCTCAATTTTTGAGAGGGTACAGCCCAGATTACCAAATCGGCTCCATTTAAGGCTTCCTCAATGTGACTAGTAAAGGAATATTTGTGGCCTCCTTGATTTAACTTTTCAGCCTCGGATTCGCTTCGCGCCCACAGTTTTACAGTTGCCCCCTTCTCGCTCAATAAGCCACCTAGAGTATTACCCCACGAGGTATTGCCTATGATAGCAATATTAGGCATGATCTCCTTTGCTCTTTCACCACAACTGGCGTTCTGTACCTTGCTTTAAACGTTTTATGTTGCCCTGGTGTTGGTAGACAATCAGAGCGACAACTACCAAGCCATAAACCAGATAGATGAGAGGAAAATTGTATAGAATTGTTAATGGTATCATTAAGCACAAAGCTGCTACGGAACCGAGGATAGAACCAAGAGACATGTGACGGCTGCGTAACGCTGCTATAGCTACAATCTGGGCACCAAATATGCCCACGGGAGGGTAAATAGCAAACAATGTGCCAAAATAAGCAGTTACTCCCTTGCCTCCTTTAAATTTAGCAAATATGGGCCAGTTATGTCCTATTACAGCGGCCAGGCCAGCTACAACTTGGGCTATATGTTGCCAATAAACAGACATACCTCCGATAGTTAAGACCCCGCTGTTGCTATCTATGATTACTGTAGCCAACATAACTGCCCCAGCAGCTTTAATCACATCTAAAACCAGGGTTAAAACGCCGAGCTTAGGCCCCGTAATTCTCATCACATTTGTGGCGCCAGTCTTGCCACTTCCATATTCTCTAACGTCAACGCCTTTTTTTAGCTTACTTATTATCAGACCAAAGGGAATGGAACCAAGGAGATAAGCAATAACTAAGATGACAATGAACTCAGCTACCATGATTTCACCTTCGTCCTAGTATTGATTTTACGGCTAGCCTTGGTGAAAATCAACTTCAAAGGAACGCTGCGAAAACCGAAGCCCCGGCGAAATTCATTTTCTAGGTAGCGTTGATATGAGGCATGAACCAGTTGAGGATTGTTAACCCGTAGAACGAAAGTTGCCGGCCGAGATTCATCTTGGTAAGCTCGAATAATACGCAACCGCCTAGAGCCTATGTGGGCTGGAGGATGGTTGCTTACTGCCTGTTTGACTAAGTCGTTGACTTCCGAGCGAGGTATTCGCTTTTGTCTTTCCTGCCAAACGTACCAAGCTTGAGGCAGAATCCTATTTACTCCTTGTCCTAGTTGGGCAGAGATGTAAATAATAGGCATGTAGGAAGCAAATCTAAGCCTCTTCTCCAAGCTTTGTTTGAATTCCTCTCTGTATTCTTTGGAAACAAGGTCCCATTTGTTGACCAGCAATATTATACCCTTTCCAACCTCAATAATATAGCCAGCGATATGCATATCCTGGGCAGTAATACATTCACTGGCATCTATCAACAACAAGGCAACGTCACAGCGGTTAATAGACTGGATAGCACGAAGCAAGCTATAATAGTCT
The DNA here is from genome assembly GCA_021160725.1 of Dehalococcoidia bacterium. Lineage (GTDB taxonomy): Bacteria > Chloroflexota > Dehalococcoidia > GIF9 > AB-539-J10 > RBG-13-51-36. The sequence goes on from JAGHCA010000015.1 coordinate 3,494, forward strand.
ACTCCTGCATCGACCCTCCCACGCCGTTTAATCCCGGCGGTATCAATAAGTAAGATTTCTTTATCATCCCATCGAATTGTAGCATCAAGTGAGTCACGAGTTGTGCCTGGCAACTCGTGGACAATGGCTCTTTCATCCCGTAGTAATGTGTTCAACAAAGTTGACTTGCCGACATTAGGTCGCCCCACTATAGCTAGTTTAGCTCCTCGCGTCTCAGAAATGCTGATAGGTTGCGGTGGTAAGAAAGCTAGGATGGTATTCATCAATTCATCTATTCCTCGATTATGGTAGGCACTTATAGCTGCCGGCTCACCCATACCCAGGTGGTAAAAATCGACTATCTGATTTGCTTGTTTAGCAGAGTCCACTTTGTTTACTGCTAGTATGATGGGCTTACCAGATTGACGCAATAAATCAGCTATTTCCTCGTCAGCTGCAATAACTCCGTCTCTAGCATCTCCTACGAAGACAATGGCGTCAGCCTGGGCAATGGCCGCTTCTACCTGTTGCTTGACTTTTTGCTCTAAAGGCGTAGATGGCTTGGTTTGCCAGCCACCAGTGTCAATCACAGTCATCTCCCGTCCTTGCCATGAAACAGAAGCAAAGACGCGGTCTCTGGTAGTTCCTGGCAAATCAGCAACTACAGCCACCCGCCTGCCTGTTAATCGGTTAAGCAAGGTTGACTTGCCTACGTTAGTTCTGCCTACAATAGCTACAATGGGTCTGGTCATTTGTCTGAGCCCTTGAAATTTGGCACACAATAAATTCTGTCCAGCAATGCTTTTTGGTCGTCTAGCAGCTCACCAGAAATTTCCTCGCCATGACGAGCTGACAAGGGACATATAAACAAAACACCCTCCTTAGCCAAGTGTAATGCTTCGTTGTCCACCTGGTAACTGATAGCCTGAAAAGACAAGACGACATTTCTCTGCTTCACCCTCCTGCACTGTGCTGGTCCACACATCAATATATATTATATCAGTATCCAGGGATGCTTCATAAGAATTGCGGATTAACTGAATCCGACTGCCATTAAGAGCAGCAAATTCCTTTCCTTGATTCATTACTTCATCCTAACATTGTAGCCCGGTGGGGTAAGGGTTGTTGTCAATCAAGAGGATTTTGATGATGTTGCTTGAGATTATATATGTTGCCACTTGTTCTGACGCAAAGTACTAAGGTAAAGGTTCAGAATGATGTCTACCTGAGTTGTGCTACAATGAAATCAGTGAACAATGGTCTGTTACTAAAATGAATCATGCGGTATGTCGGGAGCAAGATGTGGAGATAAAAGTGAAATGCTATTCGGGCTATGTCTATGCTGAAGAACCACGGTCTTTTATCTGGCAAGAAAAGGAACTTAAAATAAACTCAGTAGAAAAAGCATGGCAGGAGCCAGACAAAAGGCTATTCAAAGTAATTACTAGGGATGGTAAACTATTTGAGCTGTGTTACAATGAAACAACTGATCGATGGACTGCGGTTGAATTGACGTTCTAAGGAGAAATCGTGAAAGAGATTTTTGAGATTTTAGAGCAGAATGCGCGGGCGACCCCGGAACAGATTTCCACCATGGTGGATAAACCTGTCAAAGAAGTAGAAAAAATAATTAAGCAGGCTGAGAAAGATGGAACTATCGTGAAATACAAAGCCATAATAAACTGGCCTAAATTAGGCCAGGGAGATGTATGGGCTTTAATCGAAGTCAGGGTAGCACCACAACGTGGTGTGGGCTTTGATACCATTGCTGAGCGCATCTATCAATTTCCTGCAGTGTATTCTGCTTATCTGGTTTCAGGCACCTATGACCTAGCCATACTGGTGAGAGGCAAAAATATGCAGGAAATTTCCAGTTTTGTCGCCGAGAAGCTAGCTCCTCTAGAGCAGGTACAGAGCACTGTCACCCACTTTCTTCTCAAACGATATAAGGAAAATGGCGAAACCTTTCTCCTTCCTAAAGAAATGAATAAACGTCTACCCATAACGCTGTAATATGCTAAACACAAAGTCTACAGCAACCAACGCCCGGGATAGCCTGATTTCACAAAAGGTGGCTACGCTTCCACAATCAGGTATCAGGAAATTCTTCGACCTACTTTCCTCTGTGGAAGACGTTATCTCGCTTAGTATCGGTGAGCCTGATTTCGTCACCCCCTGGCATGTCAGGGAGGCAGGCATATATTCCTTGGAAAAAGGCTACACCATGTATACCTCGAATTCTGGCATGCCAGAACTACGTCGGGAATTAGCCCACTACTTGGAGCTTCGTTATGGGTTGAGCTATCATCCTGAGCATGAAATTCTTATTACCACAGGAAGTAGTGAAGGCTTAGACATTACTCTAAGAGCCATTATTAACCCCGATGACGAAGTCATAATTCCTGATCCTTGCTATGTGGCTTATCCCGCCGATGTCATTCTGGCTGGCGGAGTGCCTGTTCTTGTTCCCACAAACGAAGAAAATAATTTTGTTATCAGGGCAACCGATATAGAAGCCCGGATCACGAAACAGACGAAGGCTATCTTGATAGGTTACCCAGCGAATCCCACTGGCGCAATCATATCTAAAAAAGAGGCAAATGCTATTGCCGCACTGGCTAAAAAATATGATTTGCTGGTTATATCCGATGAGATATATGCGCGTTTAGTCTATGGCGCAGAGCATATTTGTTTCCCCAGCCTTCCAGGAATGAAGGAGCGCACTATTCTGATCAGCGGATTCTCTAAATCCCATGCCATGACTGGCTGGCGTATCGGCTATGTAGCAACCGAACGCCGTTTCATCCAGGCCCTGACTAAAATCCATCAATATACCATGCTCAGTGCACCAACGATGGCACAGATAGCAGCCATTGAGGCTCTGAGAAACGGTGAAGTTGAGGTCGAAAGGATGGTTCAAGAATACAACAGACGCCGTCGTCTCATAGTCAAGAGATTAAATGAGATTGGTTTACCCTGTTTTGAGCCCAAAGGTGCTTTCTATGCCTTTCCCTCAATAAGAGCTACAGGAATGAGTTCAGAAGAGTTTGCCGAAAAATTGCTGGTAGAGGAAGGAGTTGCTGTAGTTCCGGGCACTGCCTTTGGGCAATGTGGTGAAGGTTTTATACGCTGCTGTTATGCTACTTCGCTACCTGACATTGAGGAAGCGCTGAGAAGAATAGACAGGTTCATAAAAAGAAATAGGCTAAATAAAACATAATAGGCACCTTAGAAACAAGTTCGGGGTTTATATCCATTTCTTGACTTTTGTAGTTCAATGTAGATTTACCGTATCAAAATCAAAAAGTGCCCATAAGGGCAACCAGCGTAAAAATTAGCTTTGGAATATAGAAAGCAGAAAGGAGTTTTCAATAGCTATGAAAGATGGAGTCGTTATCGTGGGGGCGGGTGCCATTGGATGTTCAGTGGCCTATCATTTAGCCAGGCGTGGCATCACCTCTCAAATAATTGACAGGGAAGGTATTGCTAACAGAGCTTCAGGAAAAGCCTGGGGTGTTTGGTCGTATCCTCCTGAAAATTGGGCGGAAACAGGTTTGGACGTGTCTGAAGATATGTTTCCAATGCGAACCGATGCGAAATTTCTTAGTGAAAGAGCTCAAAGGCGTGAGTACTCGCAACGTGTGCTTGACCTTTACTGGATAGGTTACCACAGGCTGCCGGAAGCCATCCGCGAACTGGAGGAAAGAGGAGGAATCAATGTGGGATATCGCGAGCTTCCACTCGTTCGGATTGCTATATCGGAAGAGGTAGAAGAGAATTACAGGGAGTTTTTCTCCGACATTAGAAGCGCTGGCTATTACGAGGGAGATTGGTTGAAACCGGATGAGATACAAGCTATCTTTCCCAACATTAATCCGGAAATCAAGGGACAAATCAAGGGAGGTCTGTGTCTTCCTAATTTTAAAGTTGAGCCTTACAAATACACCCTGTGCCTGGCACAAGCTGCCGAGAAAATGGGATGTAATATCCGCAGTGGTGATGTAGTGGGGTTTGGCAGCCAGGGTTCAAAAGTCACCTCGGTTGTCCTGGCTAGTGGGAGGGAGATCCAAGCCACTAAAGTAGTCCTGGCCATGGGGCCCTGGATTGGCCAGGCAACCTCATGGCTCGGCAAGGAATTGCCTGTCGAACTACAAAAAACACAGTGTCTAAGAGTTGAGTTGCCTCGCCCACTCTCTCCTTATAGTATCGGGTATATTAGTGGGACCAGAGAAGGAATGATTATTCCCGAAGTTGGCAATCAGGTTATTCTGGACGGTTTTGAGGCATTGCCCGACTTGGTAACAAATTTTGATAGTTCACTGACCGAAGAGAGCAAGCTTTTAGCGATAGAAATGGCAACAAATCTATTCCCCGAGATAGAAAATGGTTCTATAGTCGAACATAGAGGCGACTTGGAGTGCTGGGCACCCGGGTTAAGATTACAACCTGTGCTAGGTCGTCACCCCCAATGGGACAATGTCTATCTGGCTAGCAGGTTTGGCCCCTGCGGTATTATGTTAAGTCTGAGTGCCGGAGAACTCATGGCTGAGCTTATCGCCAGAGGAGGGAAAGCTCCTTACAGAGTAGAAAAGCTACTCGAGACTTTATCCCCGGCAGAACTTGAGTAAAATAAAGGCTAAAACCATCTAGTCACGGATTTCCCATACAATAGAGTACACATAAGTACAACATGTGATAAGAGAGCTTTCAAATATAGAAGAAAGAAAGGAAATTTCAATGGCAGTGAAAGATGGAGTTATCATCGTAGGGGCGGGTGCCATTGGGTGTTCAATAGCTTATCATTTAGCCAGGCGTAGCATCACTTCTCAAGTAATTGACAGAGAAGGTATTGCCAGTAGAGCTTCAGGAAAGGCCTGGGCTATTTGGAGATATCCTCCTACGACTCTCTTGGTAGCAGATTTGGACCTGACTTTGAGCGTGCCGTCACTGCTGGCCGATATGAAACTTCAAAGTGAAATAACTCAAAGGCAGGAATATGCGCAACGCATGGTTGACCTTCACTGGATTGGTTACTACAGACTACCTGAAGCTGTCCGCGAATTGGAGGAAAGAGGGGGAATCAATGTAGGATATCGGGAGCTTCCGTTAGTTAAGATCGCTCTTTCGGAAGAGATAGAGGAGGAGTACAAGAAAGATTTATCTGCCATTAGAAGCGCCGGCCATTACGAGGGGGATTGGTTGAAGCCAGACGAACTAAGAGCCATCTTTCCCAACATTAGCCCGCAAATCAAGGGAGGTGTGTGCTTTCCTGGTTTCAAAGTTGAACCTTATAAATACACTTTGTGCCTGGCACAAGCCGCTGAGAAAATGGGATGTACTATCCGCAGTGGCGAGGTAGTGGGATTCGGCAGCCAGGGTTCAAAAGTCACCTCGGTGGTCCTGTCCAGTGGGACTGAGATCGAAGCCACTACAGTAGTTCTGGCCATGGGGCCCTGGATTGGCCAGGCGACCTCGTGGCTCGGTAGAGAATTACCTGCCCAACTACTCAGGGAGCAGTGTATAAGAGTTGAGCTATCCCGCCCTTTCCCCTCTTACAGCATTTGGACAACGGAAGGAGCCATTATTCCCGAGTCTGGCAATCAGGTTCTTCTGCATGGTTTTGAAGGATGGCCCGACCTGGTAACAAATTTTGATAGCTCACTGACCGAAGAGAGCAAGCTTTCAGCGATTGAAATGGCAACACGTCTATTTCCCGAGATAGAAAATGGTTCTATAGTCGAGCATAGAGGAGACCTGGAGTGCTGGGCTCCCGGCTTAAGAATGCGACCCGTGCTGGGGCGTCATCCCCAATGGGATAATGTTTATCTGGCTAGCAGGTTCGGTTCCCGTGGTATAATGTTGAGTTTGAGTGCTGGAGAGCTCATGGCCGAATTCATCGCCAGAGGCGGTCAAGCTCCTTACAGAGTAGAAAAGCTGCTCGAGACTTTATCTCCGACAGAACTTAAGGAAAATAAAGATTAAAACTATCTGGTCCTGGATTTAACATATCAAAGAGTGCCTATAAGCACAATCAGTAGTAAAATAACTTTAAAAGGTTCTGCACTTAGCTCTGCAGCGAAGAGCTTGGTGGAAAGCTCCAATGATTGAAAGGTTTTAAAGAGTACTTGCCACTGTTATTTTTCATGTATTATAGATGTGGGTGTTATGGGTAGCAGACGGGGGAGAATACAATCTGAGCGCAGGTTTGCCAAGGCCAGCAGGCGCATCCCAATAACGATTGGAACCATCGCCATCATCGTTCTGGTTGTTGTGGCGATTGGGCTGTCTCGAACTTGCGGATAGCCCGGCGACAAGAAGCACGCAGCACCAATGGTAAAAAAGTATAGCTAACCTGTTATTTATATTTAATTCCTATTCTGATTCCCTACTACCACAGATTTTTTGAAGTTCTCCCACACAAACCGTAATACACCCTGGAAATGCTTGACGGTATGGAGAGGATAATATAGTATAAGCTAGGATTTTGGAAAAGCTGTTGCTTGCTTTATTCTCCGATGAGAAATCTCATAAAATATCTGCCAAACAGCAAGGAAGGAGCAGAGTTTTATCAATTTCAGACGGGTAGATGAAAACAGTAATTACAAGTACTCTGCTAGCCACTGTACTAGTCTTAGTCATTTCCTCGTCAGCTCTTGGCAATGAGAGCGAAAGCATCACTATCACTATGACAGGGGTCAATGAGATTTCCATTAGCTTGGATAAAACACAATGGCCGCTAGGAGAAGTAGCCGCAGACACAGAGTACATGACGAACCCGCCGATAGAGTGGTGCACTTTGGCCGTAGAGGGCAATTGTAATGTGAATACCTTTATTGTGGGAGAGGATGCTGAATGGGTGAATAATCCTGGCGACTATAAGTGGACGCTGAGCAATGATGGCACCAACGAGGAAAACGTGTATGGATTATTGTTCCGTATATCTGGCGATACAGAGCGAGGATATGTCCCCATCACCAAGACAGAAGACGAATTTTGGCCGCCTCCTAGCGGTGGCTCGAGCTTGGCTCCCGGGGATATCAAGCAATTTGGACTGAAATTGCTAACGCCGACCTACTTTGTGGGTGGCAGAGAGATGCAAACCCAGATCACCATAAGCGCAGTAGCTGATTGATGGCAAGTCGTGTTAAGCTAGCTGGGCTCATCGCCGCTTTACTGTTCATCCTCCTGCCTTCTTTTACTCTGGCTCAGGACGTTAACTTTGGCGTTTCCCCCGCTGAGGTACACATAGATAACCTGCCCCCAGGAGAGGCAACAGAATTCGAACTGACCATTCATAATAAGGAAAAGCTAGCTCATAATTTTACCATCACTAGCTTTCAGCCTCCGGAAGAGGAAAGGAGAGAAGGGAGGGCTGAATTCCCCGAAGATAGCTGGATAAGCCTTTCCTCTCAAGAAATCGAGGTGGCTGCTAATGCTGAGGCCGAGATAACAGCTAAAGTAGCTATACCACGAGAGCAAAAATGGGCAGGCAAGGACTGGGAGATGTGGCTGGGAGTTGCTGCTGCATCCAGTGACTTGTTGGCCGTAAAGTTGTATGTTCGCCTGCTGGTGTCCACATCTCCTGCAGTAGAAGCCAAGTACAATGCCCCTTTGGTCACCGGGATTATCGTTGGCACAGCATTGCTTGGCTGTGGCGGCTATTATTACTTCAGGCGCAAAGCCAGGCACGAATAACCGTTAAACTTCGATATCCGCAAATACCGAATATTTCTTGTGGGCATCACATCCGATATAATACTTCATGCTGCAGTACTTCCTTCTTCTTGTGATTTTCCCTATTTTAAGGGGTACCGCAGCATTTTCATACAATCGATGACCCACAACGATGTAGTCTCTCTTAATACGCGGGAGCCCCAAGGGGCTCCCGCTGCGGAGGAAAGGAGATCAGGACGAAGGTGGAGGTATTGTCTTTGTTACTGCCTGAAAAGCGTTGACCAGCCCATTCTCCACATCAACACCAGCGATGGGAACACAACTACTTTCAATAGCCCATCGCACTTCGTCATTGACTGTGCCATTGCCGTTGCTATCCTCAGTCACACTAAAAACCAAGGCAGCTATGCCTGAGACATGTGCTCCGGCTGACGAGGTTCCTGTCTTATAACCATATTGGTCATGAGGCAATTCTGAGTAAATGTTAAAGCCTGGAGCAGCTACATCTACCCAGTCGCCATAGCTGGACAATAAAGATAAAGAATCATTTTGATTTGTGCCAGCCACCGCCAGGCAATTAGAATAGTAAGCTGGGTAGGAAGGTTCCGACCGACCCCGGTTGCCCGCCGCCGCTATAATTATTGCTCCCTGACTCCAGGCATAGTTTACCGCCTCTTCCAAATCCGGCGACGCTTCCATAGCCAGGCTTATGTTGATAACTTCGGCTTCGTGGTCTACTGCCCAGATGATGCCTCTGGCTACCACCGAAGGCTCGCATCTCCCCCTATCATCAGCCACCTTCACATTCATTAACCGGCATTCCGGGGCAATGGCGATAATGGTGCCTGCTATGTGAGTCCCGTGTCCATAAAGGTCATCACTTGTCGGGCTACCGGTGAAATTAACCTCAGCTACCACCCTATCCGCCAAACTCTGATTATCCTTATTAATACCCGTATCCAGCACAGCTACTATAACTGACTGGTTCCCTCTAGTTATTTGCCAAGCCTGAGGTACCTCAATCTTACTTATTCCCCACCTCTCGGCTATATAGCTACCCTCGAGAGAATACGCCACCTCTGGTGTAAGATCATAGTTTGTTGAATCACTACTCTTGACATATATCGCATTATAAACAGATGTATAACCGTAGGCTAACACGCCTTCTCTGACAGGTAGTAAACCGTGTACTGACACAGCAACCAGAATCACTGCAACCAGTGTTAGAGATATGGCTAAATATTCTAGCTTCTTCAATGTACATTATATATAACAGCCGTCCAACCCAACGAGAATCACCCAACGGTACCGTTTTGGTACCACTTTGGCTAGAATTTGGTACTGTGTCCTTTCACCCCAGATTTATTGGCACGGATATTTGTAATCGTATGCATATTTAAAAGGCTCTCTCTCTTGAGAGGGTCCCCGGTTGTATTGGCTCCCCCACTTCTCCCTTTGATTTTTAGCTTTCTATTTTGCTCCGGAGGTTGGTACTAATCCTTTTTCGCTATTACTACATGACCATAGAAAAGGATTGCATTAGCATTGGATATCGCATTTGAAGTTAAAGAAGAGACACTATATGATAGTAGTTCGAGAGCTCAAAGAAATACCTGCTCTACCAGAGAATACTGAAGCAATTGTAGTATTTAACATAACTCCTGCGGGTGCCGAGTGCAACAGGGATATTTTCTTGACATTGGGTATCGGGGAGCTTCCTGAGAATGCTCTAAATGTAACTATAGTTTACTATGACGATGTCAATGGAGTCTGGATGGTACTCGATAGAGAAGCAAACGGATCGAGTGGTGTAGCAGAAATTGACTCTGTCTGCGCCGGATAAGCTTCTTCAGTATATTTGAGGTGTTGGTTGAGCTTGAATCGACAAATCCTCCACAGCCTGCTAATTTTGTGGCGAGCAGCTTAAGCATAGCACCAAGTGTGGAAAAGAATATCTTTGTAGCTAAACCGGGGAAAGTATTAGCATCACTACCAACGTAATGAATAGTGGTGGTCAGAGGGGTACCTATATTGTTGAGCTGAAGTTAAGCAAAGCGATGGCAGGAGACGGTAACGCTGGGTGCAGGACAGAGCAAGCAGGTGAGCTTCACCGTGTCTGGATTGGACGGCGAATTCACCTCATCCCGGAGTATCACCTGGTGGCTTATCCTTATCATAGTAGCTGCGATTGGCCTGATTATCTGGGAAGTGGTCTGGGGGAGAAGAGTGAGAAGAGCAAGACAAAATAGGCGTAAACGATAGAGATGGGATAACCGAACCCTGAGGCTCGGTTATCCCATCTCTATCCCAATCAAATCTCTCAGATTTTGTGGGAGAATAAATTGGGAGAACTACATTTCTTGAACAGGCTCAACCTTAAACAGCTTTTCCGGGCTTTCTATGTGGTCAATATACAATGTGCCATTAAGGTGATCGATCTCGTGTTCCAAGGCTTGAGCTAAAAGTTCTTCGCCTTTGAGGCGGATTTCTTTACCCTGGCGATCCTGTGCCTTGACCTTAACTATCAGCGACCTTTTAATCTCCCCATGATAGCCTGGCACAGATAAGCACGCCTCTCCCAAAACACGCTCGCCTTTCCTTTTTATTACTAAAGGGTTAATCAAGGTGATAACTTCTTCTCCGGGTACTTCAATGACTGCTATGCGCAAGGATACCCCTATTTGCGGTGCAGCCAAACCCACAGCCGAGTTTGCATGTAACGTATCAATCATGTCATCAATTAATTTCTGAACAGAGTCATCTAGTTTGGCTACTCTTTTGGCTTTTTGCCGCAAGACAGGATCAGGCAAGGTGCGAATCCGTAAAACTGCCATGCTTCCTCTGAAAATGCGCCTGGATTTTTCTCCTAGACTCATTATACCACTGATCGCTGAGGAAAATCACCATTAGATACTTGAGAGTTACTGTCAAGATTTAGTAGATAGCGCTTATTAGCTATCTCCTCCCAGCCTTCGTAGGCAATCCCCCTTGATTTCTGCTTTTCTCTCTTTCTCCCTCTGCAAGGAAATGTTAATCCCGTCAGCTTCCATGAAAAGATAAGACACTGCCTTCCCTTTACTCTCAGGAACAACTCCATCCTCATATAGAGCCTTGATTTTCTTTTCTTCCTCCTCAATATGGCTATTGGCTACTCTGTTTGAGAGATTGTGGACGGTAGTGTAGGAGACAGCCCAGGGGAAGATGGCTTTCATAATGCTCTCTACCTCTCTGAAGGTATAGTCTGTTGAGCTTTGTACAGCTAGCTTTTTCATCATGGGGCTTACATGGCTTCCCTTATCAAGTCCTATCCTTTTGTCTAAGAGAAAGTGGCAATTACCCTTTTTATCCCGATACAACCTTCTCCTGAGTTTGATATCACCAAAAAGAGATATAACCCATTTCTCTCTAAAGCCTACTACCTTCATCCCCAAAGCCCCTTCCTCCTTCAATGCATCATCCTTTTTCCTTAAATATCTCCTCAGCCAGTCTATGGGCTAAACTAGAGGCAAACTGGAAGATTTCCCGCTCCCAATTCTCCGGCTGTTCCTTGATTTTCCCCCTTAGTTCGTCTATCTTCTGCATCGAGAGACCTCCTTAATTCTGAAATTAGCTCCGATTTCATCGGAGCCATCCAGAATTTTGAGGGGCCTCTCACCCTCCATCAACCCCACCTACTAAAAATTTACAGCAACAAGGAAATTGTTCTCCAAATCAATCAGGGCAAAGTGCTCGGCTGAGTTCACGTCAAAGCATTGTTGAATCATAAGCGACACTTGAAAGCAGGTCAGCTCGTTCTTCGGCTTTGCTTAGGGGGAATAAATTGGCAAGCAGCAAGGCATGAGATTATTTGATAGATGGCTCTTCTGAACTTGTACCATGTTGTTTCTCAAGTTGCGACTCTGCTAATTATCACGCTACTAGCCAATTTTACAGCTTGAGTTGTTTCTTCAGCCTCCTGGCTTTGAGTTCATGTCGACCAGCCGACGCGGTACATCCAATGCCCAAGCAAACAAATGCAACTCCAAAAAGACCAATCGCATTCGATGAGATACAGAGAACGCTGCCAGCCACAATTCCAATTGTTACGAGAACTATTGCAGAAATGGTGTGAATATTTGCCCTGTGTTTCGCTTCATCAATTTTCTCCTGGATCTGCAACTCCTGCCATCCTGTGTTCTCTCCAACTAAACTTGCACCACATGCAGAACAAACTATTGCATCCTCATCTAGCCTTTGCCCGCAGTATTGACAGTGTGCCATAGCAACATCCCCCAGTCCTTTCTAGTGGATGTCATTGTATGATAAAACCGACTGGAGTTCAATATGTACAGCTCAATCAATATTGCCGCCAACGGCGAAGTCTGTTAATAGATATAGTCATTGTTCTTAAGGCTTTCCTACAGCTTTAAAGCTTTCTGGCGACATAAGCGCCTTCGAGACTATAACCAAGCGAGCGGTAATACTCCCTGGCACCGACACCACTAAGCACCAGCAATCTGTCAGCCTTAAATTCCTCCCTGGCGATTTTCTCTGCTTCTCGAACCAAATTTTCACCGAGGCCGCGATGTTGAACAGCCTGTTCCAGCCTTCCTCCCAAGGAAACTTCGGGGCCAAAAATGTGTACCTCTCTGACCACCGCCTTTTTTTCATTTATTCTTATTCTCAACCGCAGTAAACCGAACAGGGTTTTGTTATCATCCTCGTAAGAAAGGAAGATTTCCTTCCCTCCCCATGCTTCATAATCCAGCCTGGTTAGCCTGGGCTCACCAATTGCCCAGCCACCCCTCAAGCGGTGCCCATATTCCCGACATCGAATACAACTACACCGAAGACTCGCTTGGTCCATTTTCTTTCTAATAGTTCCTCTGAGCGCCAGGTCTTTACAGCCGGCAATGATAAATTTGTTGGGAATATCCCGCATCAACCTGGAAATCCTTACATATTTGGGAATTAAAGTCTTGATAGCTATAAGCAAATCAATCATCTCCTCTTCATCATAAGGTTGATAGCGATTATCCCGATACCAACTCTCTAACTCACTTCCCTTGACGACTAGAGTGGGGTAAAGTTTGAGTCCATCAGGTCGGAAGCGCTCATCCTCAAACAATTTCTTCGTTAGTTCCAGGTCATGCTCAGGAGTTGATCCTGGTAAACCAGGCATCCAGTGATAGTAAACTTTAAAGCCGTAATCACGTAACAGCCTGGTAGCGGAGATAACTTCAGCTATCCCATGCCCCCTCTTTGTCAGGTGATGAATTTCGTCATCCAATGTCTGTACCCCAAGCTCCACTCTGGTAGTGCCGAAATCAAGCAAGCTCCTTACCTCCGATTCACCACAAAAGTCAGGTCTGGTCTCGATACACAATCCCACACAGCGACGCTCAGCATTCTCATTCATTTTTTTAGCTTCCTCCAAACAGCTAGAGGGAATGCCGTTTAGAGCATCATAACAATCCTTTATAAACTGATATTGATAATCTCTGGGGTAAAACATGAAAGTGCCCCCCATAATGATAAGTTCTACCTTGTCCTGGGCATGTCCCATTTCGGCCAGTGTCTTGAGCCTGACTTCCACCTGTTTTTTAGCATCAAAGCCACAACTCCGGGCTCGAAGAACCGCTGGTGATTCCGGGGTGTAGCTCTTGGGTGCCTCGGGAGAGCTGGGACAATAAACACATCTGCCGGGGCAGGTAAAGGGCTTGGCCATAACTGCCACTGGGGTCACTCCAGAAATAGTTCGAGACGCTTTCTTCATGCCACCTCCATTCAGTTACTCTTCACTTCATTCAGCATTATGTGTCTGGCTCAGGGTGACAATGTAAGCAATCGCGCCTATGAGCATTTCCCTCTAATATGTTAAAGTCTAACAGAGTCCACCTATGACCACAAATAGAGAGGTTTTCGACCAAATAGCTGAAAGCTGGTATCGGGTGAGGCACTGGCCTTTATTAAAAGAGGAACTGGAAGAGGTAGCAGCAAGGTGGCGAAGTGGGAAGCTGCTAAATGTAGGCTGTGCTCATGGTCCGGACTTTTTATCCTTCAGCCAGGGCTTTGAACTCTGGGGAGTAGATTCCTCCACAGCTATGCTCAAGCAAGCTTTGAGATATTCTGCCAAACGTAAACTTTATGTCAACTTGCTAGCCGCCGATGCCTTATCCCTGCCCTTCCCCAATAATACCTTCGATTGGGCAATATCAGTGGCCACTTACCACCATATCAAGGGCAAAGAGAAAAGGGCAAAAGCATTCTTAGAATTAAGGCGAGTACTAAAGCCACAGGGCGAGGCTTTCTTAACCGTATGGAATCACGGACAACCAAGGTTCTGGTTAAAATCAAAAGAGCAGCAAGTCCCCTGGAGACTAAAAGAGGAAACAGTCTACCGCTACTATCACCTCTTCTCTTATGACGAGCTAAGAAATCTATTAGTTAAAACTGGCTGGGAAATCATTGTCATGTCACCGGAGAAGTCTTATCATTTCCCGATAAGGAATTTCTCACGCAATATATGCGCTCTGATAAAGAAACCGATCGCTCAGAGGGTTCTAGCAGTATAATACCGTAGTTCTGCACACAACTCGATATTCCAAGTTTTCAGTAGTTGTGAGGCTTCAGTTTCACCTCGCGGATCTAGAGACACGTAGCTATATTTCACAAGCAGCTACATCTACCAGGCAGCTATGCTTATTACATTTAACTACATGTGTTCTTTAGCAAAGCAGAGCCTTATTACGGACCTGTTTGCTTACTGGATGGGTCTTGACCTGTCTTCACCTGGTCAGGAAACTCAGCTTTGATGATATCAAGGAAGACCCTCACCAAATCAGGGTCAAACTGAGATCCGGCACACCGCTGGAGTTCTTTTATCACTTTCTCAATACACAGGGCAGGACGGTAAGGACGGGCAGAAGTCATAGCTGCAAAGCTATCAGCTATGGAGAGGATGCGGGCTTCTGTGGGAATCTCTTCTCCTTTCAGCCCTTCAGGATAGCCACCACCATCCCACCTCTCATGGTGATATAAAATACCGCTTAAACAGGGAACTAGATTGGGTATATTGCTGACGATGTTCGCTCCTAATCTGGGATGCGCTTTAATCGTTTCCCAGTCTTCTTTACTAAGCTTTCCTTTTTTGTTAAGCACCTTGTCGGGAACACCAATTTTGCCGATGTCGTGAAGCAAGGCAGCAGTACTCACCCTGGATACTTCTTCAGGCGATAGTCCAATCGCTTCTGCTAAAGCTACGGCATAAGTACTAACTTTTCTGGAATGACCATAAGTGTAGGTGTCTCTAGCCTCAACAGCGGAGGCTAAAGCATAAATAGCGCTCAAACCATTGCGCCTGGCATAAATCCCTGCTTCGTCCAGAGGCTCGGACAAAACCTTGGAGGAGAGATAGACTCGATTACCTCCGGTTCGCTTGGCAAAATAAAGAGCAGTATCAGCCGCAGTAACAAGTTCACCGGGTAGCACTCCATCTGAAGGATAGCTAGTCAAACCAATGCTGCAAGTTACAGCAATTTCCTTTTTCCCCATCTCCTCCGCAATGCCTTCACGAGTTCTCTCAGCTACGACATAGGCATCATTTATGGCAGTCTGAGGCAAGATGACAACGAATTCATCGCCGCCGTAGCGAAAAGCCTGATCAGCATTTCGGATAGAGCTCCTGATGATTTTCCCCACTTGATTCAGGAGATTATCCCCTGAGGGATGTCCATAAATATCGTTATATGACTTAAAATTATCCAGGTCAATCATGAATACGGAGAGCGTATCGCCATAACGAGAATGGCGGCTAATCTCTTCTTTAAGCCGTTCTTCAAAATGACGCCGGTTAAATAGCCCGGTAAGCTCATCAACACGAGACCTCTGTTCTGCCCGGGCATAAAGTTGGGAATTCTCAATGGGGGTGGCAATTTGCAGAGCCACCTGCTCCAGAAGTCTTATTTGCCTGGCACTATAAGCATAAGGATGGTTACTGGCTATAATCAAGCTCCCGATACTCTGGTCTTTAATACTAAGGGGCAGATAAACAATAGAGCGGGCTCCATGCTTCAAGTAGTCTTCTCCGGTCCAGAATCTATGATGTTGAGCCAGATCAGGTTCATATACAGTCTTCCTCTCCCGGCATATCCATTCCGTAGCCGTTCCTTCAAGCGGCATTCTCTCTTTCTCCTTCCAGGGAGAACCTCTGTTGCTGGATAGAGCCAGAATATGAAGCTTGTCTTCATCAACTAAAGCAATCTCCATCAAATCAAAATCCACTACCTTCTTTAATTCCTTGGCGAATCCTTCAAATATCGTCTCAATGTTCATACTGGAGGTCATAATTGTAGTTAACCGGTGAAGCAGGGTTATTTCTTTGCTTTGCTCTTGCAATCGCTCGTGGAAGTATTCTTTTTCCATGCTTGCTGCCACCTGAGAGGAGATGGATTCCAGCAAATCAATGTCCTCAACGGTATAAAGTTTCCCATCTCGCCTCTCGCTTACTGCCAAAACAGCCCCAAGTTCTCCCATGTTATTTAAAGGAACGAACATCTCTACTTCTGCCGATTGAATCTCCTCCCTCTCCCCCTCCCATATAGACTGGAATTCGGGAATGATGGCGAGATTTCTTTTCGGCAATACGGAGCTTTCGTGCTTCAGCCAGGTCACCACAGGACTATCCGACCTAAATTTCAATTTCTTCATGGGATTATCTTCTATGGGAGGGTAGCAGAATCGAGCGACAAAAGCTCCGTCTTCAGTTTGCGGCAGAAGAAAGCAAGCTCGCCGACAATCAATAGATTGAGTAATCAATGATATGAACTCGTTGCCCACCTCTTCCATAGTGCGAATATTGTGTATCCTGGTGATAAATTGAAATAACTCTCTGCGATAGGAGTATTTTGCCCCGACAAAGGCTTCTTCTATTTTCGCTCGCCAGCGGGCACCCACCGTATGAGACAGAAAGAAGATGAATGGAATTCCCAAAGCTATGGCTATTGTCAGAGAGGCAATGCTAGGTTCAACACCGCCGAACTTCTGAGCTAACCAGAAAACTAGCAGCACTATGCCCAGTCCACTACCGTAGAGAACTCCAGCGATAAGGGCTCGGCGGAATACAACCCTGATATCCAGCAGACGGTGGGCAACAACGGCGTAGGCAAAGACACAGGCAACGCCAAGGTTGCCAATGTGGCTGACAGGAAATTCGCTTCCACGGGGACTAAGGGAACCAAGCATAAACGCCGTTAGGGAGGTAATAGCAGCAAGTAAATAAAAAATCTGATTGCGCTCCGCCGGGTCGGGTGAGAGCCTGTACCTTTGTATCAAAGAATAAATATCCTTGATGCCCACAATAAATAGGAAAGCTAAAAATACAACAACATTCCAGGGACCATAATCAACACTGATGCCGCTGGCAGTGACTTCAACGCTGTGGGGAATGTAGCCCGTCGCTGCTAGAACAATCGTGATTATCAAGAAAATATAAGCCAAAGGAATCTTGATACGTCCAGATTGGTAGAAAGATGAGACAAAATAATGAAGTTGAATCAGCATCCAGATGGCAATACAAAGGACAATCTTAACTTCAAGCAGGTTATTTTGAAATAACAAGCCACTGCGACTGATGAAGGTAGTGAGACTCCAGAGTAAAGCAGGAATCAAGAATAGGAGGAAAAGCCTGTGCCTTCGTTGCCATGGCCGGTTAGAAAACAAAATAGCAAATAAAGGGATATAAGCAATCGCGGCAATTAAGGGAACTAAAGCATCGACACTCATAATATTAACCTTATACAGTCAAACACATAAATTCCGACACAATTTTATCTGTCATTGCGGGCTCTTGCACGGGATTACTTTTGCACTTTGTGCCTCGCAATGGCTGCTACGTCACTATTGCTATAACTCACTTTCTTTTAATCTTTTAATATAAAGCCATTATTTACATAAATTTAGAAACTGTCAAGAATGACTACGGTAATCCCCCGCAGGCACAGGTGTTCTCAATCACGGCTCTCTCAGCGGAAGATAACTTCAAAATCCACCTTGGTCGCTTCAATTGCCGGCAAAGAATCTGCAAAGCTCGTATAATGATAAAAGCGAAGGGGGCAAGGTTAAAACCTGGCCCCCTTCTGCCCTGGCAAGGTGTACTGGCTGTCCCTAAAACTATGCTGGTGTTATCGAGCAGCCGCATGTTCTGCTTCAGTTACCGGCGCAGCTTCTACCACAACCTTAGGTACTCCTAATAGGGCAAGCATTTCATCCGAAGGATTAATATGTGATGGCTCCAGGGAACCTAAATTGGCGCTATCAGCCTGCCATTGAGTTATATAGCTGGAGAAAGCACCCTGGGGAAGCAAAGTAACTACCAATGGCTTTAAGCCAAGCATAGTTTCCATATCGCCAATAAGGCTGTAGAAATTACACCGATACTTCCTATCTAATTTCTTAAATTGCTTGCGTATCGCTGCTGCTATGCCTGCCTCACTGGCAACATAATCACCTCGGGGTTCAAGATAGAAATGCAGCACGGGTTTATTATCAATTAGCTCTTTGCGTGCCACCCAATCCACATAAGGAATGCCACTCTTCTCAATCGCTTCCTTGATTACCCTCTCTGTCAGCCGACCAAGTCCAGCAACATCAATGAGGTCATCGGCACGGCTGTGGAACACCATCTGGGGAAGATCAATACCCAGCTTTTCGTTGTGGAGTGATGTTATCTCAATTAAATCACCGACTCTATATCTGACTAAGGCACCGCCATGGAAATTAGTGATGACCAGCTCGTATTTTTCACCCGCTTTTACTTCGTCCAACAAGATAGTCTTCGGCTGGTAAGAATGGTCTAATTGCCATTTGAAGTATTCTCTCTCGGGAATGAACTCAAAGAAGTTCAAGTTGGGAATAAAGGTCATCCCTTCATGATCCCAGGTCTGAACAGCGTAAATACCACCCTCAGTACCTCCGTACAGCTCTAGAGGGCGCTTGCCCCATAGCTCTTCTACCTTTTCCCCAAAAATGGCGGTGTCCATGCCACCACCCACAACTACTCTAACCGACCATAAGTCTTTAGGCAACATAGGACGATGCGCCAGCTTGCTCTTAATTAATCCTCTAATGAAGCGAGCCAATGCCTTGGGATGAGAAAGCAGAAAACTAGCATCCACATTTATTGCTCCTTGTTTAAACATCTCGCCGACATAAGCCAAAACAGAGGGCAAGCCGCCAAAAGCATCAAGGCCCTGGCATAAAGCCTCTTTAAAACCCAATTCTATCCTCTCTTGAAATGTCATTTCCTCGGCGTTGGAAGGCAGGATGTCAAAGCCAAGAGCTTCTTTCATTAAGTATCCCACAACGCCTGACCCATAATTCCGGGATGCCATAGTAGACAGAGTTTTCAAATGCTCTTCCACGAGAAAATTGCCTTGAGGGTCACAAGAGGCGAGGAGCCCAACACCACCAGCCGCCCTCACGAATTCATGTAAGAATCTCTCAGATAAGGGCACAAATTTGAAGTTATATTCACCAGCCCTGCCTACCGTATGCACCCACATTACAGGCTTGGCCGGCAAAACATCTTCTTGTTTTTCCACAAGCTCAGGCAAGTAATCATCGTAGGTCGTCAATGGTATCTGCTCCTGAAATTCTTCTATCGTCCTAGGCATGGCGCCACGCATCACCCTCTTACCCAGCTCGCTGTTTTTTAATAGCTCAATTTCCTCCATAAGCAACCTCTTCTGGATAGCCATAAACTGCTCCAGGCTGAGGGAAATGAAGCCGCAGCACATCTGCCATAACTCCTCTTTCCTGCCCTGTCGCACTAAATCAATCGGCCTTGTCATAGCTACACCTCCATCGTTTCTCCTTGTCATTCAGATAGATGACAAGGAGAACTGTATTATCCTTTAAAGATAGTTTGACAGAGGAGGAATAGCTTGGGAAGAGATTATGTTCTAGAAGATAGTTCTATTTGAAGCTGTGGAAGATTAGGTTGCGGAAGAAAATGCGAGGAAAGTAAAATTAGGAACCTTTTACTTTTGTCGAGCTACCTAAGCTTTGTAGTTTGCGCGATAATTGCTCGAATTCATTATCGCCTGGTTGTTTACCGAGCTCCAATCCATAGCTGATAAAGAATTCCAGGAAATTGCGCAGTAGCTCTTTCGTTCCTTCCTGAAACTGGTGAAATTCTTCTCGGGTTATGCCGTCCTGCTTTTTAGTTTCTTCCTTAAACTGATTCTCGATAAGAAAGTTGATGAACTCAGACCGCCCCATATCGCCACGATTATCGTCTATTCTTTTCACCAGTTGAGCATCTACTATTAGCATCCTTTTTTCAGACATATGCCGCTCCTCTCATATATTGCACTCCTTTGACTCTTATATGAAACAAGGCTATCTCGCCCTGCTTTCAGCCACCCCTCTATAACCACACAGCATTTGAGCCTCAAGCTCCATTGCCATTGCCATTTCGGAACTCAAGGATTTCCACTATGGTATTTATATTTCTTAGTAGCTCTCCTCCCTTCTCCGTCACTTGATAGGTCACTACGGGATTTCCTACCTCCACCTTACTAATGAGCCCGTGACTCAGGAGGAAACCCAGATATTTTTGTAACTGAGCATAGCTCATATTGGCGCTGTACATAATCTCCGTCTTTCCGGCGCCATTTTCTCCTACCTTGAGCATGTCAGCTATTATCTCGATATTAGACCTACGCCGATTCATTATATCTCACCACTCCCTATTACTTCCTAATACTATTATACTACCTCAATAGTGCTTGTCAAGCCCAAGTAGGCTCGAAATAATTGGGAGTGGCTGGTGATATAGGGGAAACTTGACACCATCGGGGATTATAATATACGATGAATCAGTGGAGCCAAATGCAAATAATCAAAGAGGCGATTGGATTAAAGAGGTAGATTTTAAGCAGGAGGTAGGTGATGAATAAGGTGATGAATAAAATTAAAGTTATGGTGATTGATGAGCAAGCATTTTTTAGAACGGGGGTGCGCCAGACACTAGGTCAGGAAGATGACATGGTGATATTGGAATGTGACCTTGCCCAGAATGCATTGGAGATGATTGAAACTCATCTCCCTGATGTAGCTCTATTAGGTTCTGACCTCGCCAACCGAAGCGGCCTTGAACTGGGTAGAAAAATCGCCCAACACTTCCCAAACACGAAAGTAATAGTGTTGAGTCCTGACCCTGATGACATGGAGCTTTTTGAGGTCATTAAGACTGCGGCTGTAGCCTGTCTGGATAAGAAAAGCAGCTCCGAAGAACTAGCTAACACTATAAGACGAGCCCGCAATGGTGAATACCCCATAAATGAAAGTTTGATGACCAGACCCCAGGTTGCCAGGCATGTATTGAACCAGTTCCAAGGTCTGGGAAAAACCATGGGAGGCATAGTTGCTCCACTTACCAACAGGGAGACGCAGATTCTAAACTACATTGCCGAGGGCAACTCAAATAAAGTGATTGCCCATATTCTGGGAATTAGCGAACAAACAATCAAGAATCATGTCAGCGCTATTCTGCGTAAACTAAATGCTAATGACAGAGCCCACGCAGTTGCCATAGCCCTACACAGTGGCTGGATTTCACCAGAGGCGAAACAGGGCAGGAGGTCTGAATATTTTGATGAAATTTAGAAGTCACTTTATGGGCAATTATGGTGACCTGCAGAAACGGTGACACGCAAGGCATTGTGAGTCACTTCGTTCTCCTGCTGTAGGACTAATGAGCCAATGATAAATATAGAAGTATAACAACCGACAGCGTCTCTCTATCCACAGCAATCCGCAAGTAACTCCCTTAAAAGTCCTATTGACAAACTTATATGGTATGCTACATTGTAGTTATGTTCTAGGAATAGTGTATTATTGTGTATAGGTTAACTCGGGTCGAGGCATAGTAAACAGGCTTGACCTTAGTCTATTAGCAAATTACACTTTACCTCGATTGCTGAAAATGGATACGAAGGTGAAACAGAAGGAAAGTAGTCCAGAGCTAAAGACAAGGCTTAAAGAACATCTGGAACAGCAGGGTTATGAAGTAACCGAGGGAGCCAAACTCTCCGGGAAATCAGGAATTGAACACACCTTTGATATGTTAGCTCGAAGAGAAGATGGCTTTACCAGCTATACTATTGCTATTGGCATTGCCTCTGGTGGTGATAGAGAGGTAGAAGTGGACACTATTTTCAGCTTTGCCAATAAAGCCTATGATTGCGGTATCCTTGACAGGATTCTTATTGCAATTCCTGAACTCAGTCAGGAAAAGAAACAGTTGGCTCGCAAACAGAGAATTCAGGTTATTGATGGAGAGCAAATTGATCAACTATTAACCCTGAAACCTAAGAGCACAGTTAAGCCCGCGGAGCCAGTCAAGCTTGAAACAAGAAAGGACTTGGTAAAATCTTTAATCAACCGGGGCTACGAAATAAATGAGAAAACTAAAATTAAAGGCCGGTCAGGAATTGAATATACCTTTGATATACTGGCTAATACTGAAAATGGTCACGTTGCACACAAGTTGGGGCTGGATTTCTTAAATGGGGAGAAAGAAGTGAGCCTGGAACAGGTAATGTTGTTTGATACTAAAGCCTATGACGTGGGTATTGATGAAAAGGTCATTGTAGTATCAACGGACCTCAGCCCCGAAGCACAGCAATTTGCTCAGCACCAGCTAATAAAAGTCCTTAAGCTGGGACAGAAACTCGTCCCCGAATTTGGAAATGAATCTGTGTCCGAAAAGATGCTTGTCCAATCTGCAGAGAAGCCAGCCAAAATAGACAAGAAGCAGGCTATGCTGCTGAGGCAGACGCCCCAGCCTGAGGCATTACGGTTGATTCCCGAGGTGGTGGCTAGAAGATATAATGCCATACCATTGACTATATCCGGTAGTACAATGACAGTGGCTATAGCCGATCCGACGGATATCTTTGCCCTGGAAGCTCTCGCAGCCCACAGTCGCATGAGGATTAAACCAATAGCTGCTAGTGTCAAGGATGTCAGGGATGCTATTGACTTCAATTACAAAGCCTATAGCGAAATTGAACAACAGATTTCTCGCATATCAATCCCTGAGGAAGCGAATGACGAGAGGCTTGCTATTAGTGCTGTCGCCGATACCCCCCTGGTTCAGGCTCTTAACCTCATAATCGAAGAGGCAGTAAAAGCCCGCGCCTCCGATATCCATATAGAGCCGCAAGAAGATAGGGTGAGAATACGCTATCGCATAGACGGTATTCTTCAAGACATGATGTCCGTGCCTTTAAGTGCTCATAGGGCACTTATTTCGAGAGTTAAAATCCTCGGTGGAATGAATATCGCTGACCATTTTCGCCCCCAAGATGGCCAATTCTCTACTAAGGCGAAAGAGCGAGAAATTGATGTCAGAGTTGCCACTGTTCCCACGGTCAATGGGGAGAGAGCAACTCTGCGCCTTCTGGATAAGACAATGGCTACTCTGGGATTATCTGAACTGGGGCTGATGCCGGACAGCCTGGCAAAATTTGAAAATATGCTCAAAGTTCCTTACGGCATGATTCTGGTTAGCGGTCCCACTGGAGCCGGCAAAACTACTACTCTATATGCTGCAATCAATTCCCTTGACACAATGGGAAGAAACATCATTACTATTGAAGATCCTGCTGAGTACCGATTTAAGGACATTAGCCAGATTCAAATCAATCCCCAGGCTGGCATTACCTTTGCCAGCGGCTTAAGGTCCATACTTCGTCTTGACCCCGATGTAATACTGGTCGGTGAGATACGCGATGCCGAGACAGCTAACATAGCCACCCAGGCAGCCTTAACCGGGCACCTGCTGCTATCTTCTATCCATGCCAATGAGGTTGCCGGTGTGCTTGCCCGTCTCCTTGATCTGAAGATAGAGCCCTTCTTAATAGCCTCTGCGGTTATCGGCGTTGTCGCACAGCGGATGGTACGCCGCATTTGTCCCGATTGCAGCCATCTTATTGAAGCACCCGTAGTGGAGCAGCTGGCTTATGAAAAGGAAATGGGAGAGAAGAGGACCAAGTTTCTCTATGGTACCGGATGTAAGTCCTGTTCTCATACCGGTTACCTGGGGCGGACGGGAATATTCGAGATTCTAACTGTGAATGATGCTATAAGAATGATGATCATTAGCCATGCTAGCAGTAGCGCTATCCGAGAACAGGCGCTTAAAGACGGTATGGTAACTATGATGAACGATGGCATGCGCAAAGTGAAGGAAGGCATTACCACTCCCTCTGAGGTGCTGCGTAATACCTACATGATGACTTAGCCGCTTGGAGGTTTGTAAGTGGATTTCGTTTATACGGCTTATACTGAAGATAAAAAATTAGTTAAGGGCAAGGTTTCCTCTACCAGTGAAGAGGCGGCGGCTGAGCTGTTGAGCTACGGCGGCTATCGGGTCATCAGCCTTAAGAAAGTCACCCCCTTGCTTGATAAGGAAAAGCTACTAGCTCACTTTTCTCGGATAAAGGCGCAGGAAATAGTCATGTTTTCCCGCCAGCTGGCGTTACTCTTGGAATCCGGCACCGATATTGTTACTTCTTTAGACTTGTTACAAGACCAGATAGCTAATCAAACCCTGAGGAGAATAATTGCAGAGGTAGCCTCGGACATTCGCGGTGGTAGCCCACTATCAAGTGCTCTAAGCAAACACCCTCGGGCTTTTTCTCCAATGTACTCCCAGGCAATAGCTGCTGGCGAGCAAGGTGGTAACCTGGAGGTGGTGCTGAGGCAGATGGCTGATTATATGGAGAGAGGTGTCAACACTGAAAAAAAGATTAAAAATGCCCTGACCTATCCCATTATCGTGGCGGTTGTGGCGGTTATAGTAGTAATGA
>JAGHCA010000049.1 GCA_021160725.1 Dehalococcoidia bacterium
CGGGGTGAGAGGATTTGAACCTCCGACCACCTGAACCCCACTCAGCTTCAAAAAAAGGCAGGAACCGCTTGCCTCCTTTCTGAGAGATATCCTAGCAACATAAACCGGAGAGGTCAAGTGTGCTGCTGGCCATATGTCGAGCGAAACAACCTACTGGCAACAATTCGATGTTCTGCGTAGCCAGGTAACAAAACAAGTCATTGTGCAACAGTCCGAGCGATTGTTTTGTCAAATGGGGACATTCTCTGAGCCGACATTTTAGGCGAGTTAGGATAGTTGGAATACACTATTCTGAACCAGTAGCCTCATACAGCTCCTGTATTAAAGCTGTCAATGCCTTCTTTGCTTTAAGCTTCAGCTTTTTATCACCTTTGATTGCTGGTATCGTATCTGTAATCACAGATTCTTTGCCAGTCACAAGGTAGTCAATAGTCACACCTAATTCTTCTGCCAATTTTGCAAGAGAAGACAAAGAAGGGTCTCGTTTATCCTGCTCTACAGCAGAAATATGTTGTGGTGTCACCCCAATAGCCTCGGCCAGTTCTTTCTGGGTCATTTCCAATAGCTGCCTTCTTTTTCTGATTCTTTTTCCTATGCTCATTGCTTTGCTCTGTTAAACCTTGGTGGTAACATTACCAACAATCAGATGAGGTGAGCTAATCATCAACCAACAGTTGACATTTGTATTGGTTTGTGGTAATAATTAAAAGCAAAAAAGGCAAGTATGCACTATGAGTAAAAGTAAAAAATTAGCTATAGGATTGGGAGCAGCCATCGCTATTGTAGCAATCGTTGTTTGTGGCATACCGCTACAGCCAGTTTCCTATACAGTTAGTGTCCCTTATCAAGATGTAGAAACCTACTATGTGAGTGAACCTTATGAAGTGCAAGAACCATACGAGACCAACGAGCCTTACCAGGTTGAGGAACCCTATACCTACACCGATACTGGCACTGCTACGCTTTTCGACGATAAATATTCCGTGAAGGCTGGCTATTATCTTGCACTTCCTACATACATAAGGCTTCATGACAGTGACTTTGTAAGTGGAACGGTGGAAGAGACCACAGACCATGATATAACCTTATATGTCCTTGACCAGAAGAACTACAATGCCTATAAAGCAGGTCAGAGCTATACACCGTATGTCTATTTATCAAGGGTCAGTAGTAGCTATTTTTCATTTACACCCGACCATACAGACTATTATTACTTTATCTTATACAACGGTTATGCTTGGATTACACCCAAGTTAGTTGCACTCAAAGCCACCAATAGCTGGTCTGAATCCAAGCAAGGATATAGGACTGTAACTAAATATCGCACTGTAACAAAGTATAGAACTGTAACTAAATACAGGGATGTTGAAAAGCAGAGAATTGTTACGAAGTATCGCCAGGAAACACGCTATAAGCAAGTTTCACTCTTAGACTACTGGTTAAATTACGCATCATATTAATTAGTAAGTATTTTGAAAACAGTTGGTGGCCATATTACGTTACCTATCTGGCCTTGGTTGCTTGTGGTAGAATAATAGCTGGATTCGACACTGAGAAAGCTTAATCTAGTTATCTGAGCCATTATAGTTTTCATAGCGGGTATACTTTGTTTAGTAACTTCCGATAGCAGGTCTTCAATTGTCGATACCAGCATCCCAAATGGCCAAATAACTACCAGTGCTAATCAAACTGCTAATCCCAGCTCTGCAACTGCTACAGTCACGATAACTATGCGACCTCCGCCCTTGCCTGATGAGTAGCTGGGCTGGGTGGATTTGGAAAAAGCACTACCATAGTCTTTGTGCCATCTAGACGCATATATAAACAAACAGGCAATTGTTCAATTTATGGTCTACCCTAAGCAAGTAACTCTCTCGCCCTAAAAAGTGGTCCCTGATATGAGCATCAAGACTGTGTCAACGGTACTTGCTTCGTTGAGATTTACCACTGATTTGCTTCATTATTTCTCTTAACCATGCGAGAGCTTCAGTGTCTTCCTCCCAGAATTGCCCCGATTCCTCCCAGTAATAATAAGCTTCATCAGCACCGCCCACAGTAACCCTGTCTGGCCTCGCTGTCTTGGGCAGGCGGTGATTGGTCTTTAAGAGTTCTTTCCCTATCAGGGGTAAATACTCAATAGCTTCCCGAAGTGCTACAGTCGCCTCTTGCCGTCTCCCTAGCCTGAACAGGGCCAATGCCCGCCCGTAGAGAGTCTCGGGCATCATGTCGTTAGGGTATTGATCAGCAAGCTCAAGAGCGTCTCCAAATCTGTACAGCTTCAACAAAGTGTTTTGAGCCATGGCCCTAACTCCCTGGTTATCGTTGGGGTTTAGAGACAGCAACTCTTGGAATAGCCTTAAGGCCTCCTCTATTTCCCCAGCTTCATATCGGGTTAGGGCTAATCCATGAAGGCATCGTAGAAATGGCCTGTTCTCCAGCCATGCCCATTCTAAGCGATCTCTTCCTGGCTCAAAATTTTGAGGGAATGCCTTACGACCGATACGCACAGATTGATTCCAGAGGTCGTGAGCTTGGTCTGTAAGACTACGTTCGGACAGAATTAGTGCCAGATGATGAATCGCATCTAAGTGGTCCGGCATCTGAGTAAGGACTACGCGGAAAATCCTCTCAGCTTCGTCTAAATCGCCTTCCTCATATGACTCACACCCTGAGTGGAATTGGGGCCTTAAGTCGTTATGTATATCAGGATAGACAAACTTCCATTCGTGTGGAGCTACTCGAGATAACTTCAGCATGAATTCTCTGTTTTGGCTGAATTTCACTAACAGCCATCATATGTGTTGCGACCTGCCATCTTAAGGTATCATATTATTCAGCGTTATTCAATGTTTCATGTTCGCCAATCGTGGTACATATTTGAAGTGCCATGGTTGTAAAAACGAGGCTTGCCTTTGCTGAACAATATGGACAAAGGTTTAATATTCACCAGAGCTTCGCCGTAGTAATTTATTGAATGCTACCGGGGTGTAAACAGCATTATATCCAACACTCGTGTCACTGGCATGTCAACCGCTTCAGAGATTTGGTCGAACGATGCTTTCGACTGTTGATAGAGATTCCTCCAATCTGATAAGAATATGGAGTACCATTTAAGGCTAACGGTTTTATCGTAAAGTTCCTTCATGGTATTCAGGTCGATCATTGGAAAAATATGAGGAAAACTAAAGTGTAGAAATTTTGTAACGCTTACCCCAGAAGTCGAATCCCTTGAAGATGTAGCCTTTTTAACGGGATGCCAAAGCTCACGAATGATTTTATCGGTATCAAGATTTAAGATATCTACATTATTAAGCTCCTTCTCAGTAGACTCTAAGGCGGTTAATTCATTTTTTGCTTGTATAAATCTGTCGCAGGTTACCTGGCAGATGGTCGGATTCCATGAAAAGATCAAGGCTATCTTGGTCTCTAAGGCCTCAGATAAGGGCTGATGTTTTTTGAAAAAGGAGACAATAGGAGCATAGGTCAATGCATAGAAGTAACCTGCCCCGATTTCCTGATCTCTTTCCCATTTATCTTGAAAAGCGGGAACAGACAAATACTTGGCTACCGCATTTCGGAGATTAGTTCTGAACATCTGTAACTCCTCTCAATGATGGACCTTCCTCATGGTTTGTCAATTTAGAGACGCTGAACTTTTCGCCCAATTGTTCAATCTTCAAAGCACGATAGACCAATATTGGTTATTTCTATTCGAGCCACATCTCTATGTCCAATATCATAGTCTTCAACCTATCCACACCCTGGGGAGTGGCCTGCCAGTAACCCCTCTTGTGAGCTTCAAGCATCCTCTCGGCGAGCTCCAAGGTTGCATATCTGTTGTTCTCCATGAGTCTACGCCGCATTTCCTCATTAAACAACAGCGTTTGGGCAGCTTGTTCGAAGAGCCAATCTTTGACCTTTCCTGTTGTCGCCTGCAGGCCGAGGAGATATCCCACCCGCTGAGAAATCTTCTGCGCTCCATGGAAATCATGGCTTAGCATCCCGTCAATCCACTTGGGGTTAAGTGTCCTCGACCTGGTTGCACGGTCTATGACCTTTTCTACATCCTCTATCTCCAGATCTTCCTCAGTACTGTCAATAACCCACTGCTCAGCATACTTCCCCTGTTTCTCCTTTACGCTTCGAGCCAGACCACCGAAGAATTCATAGTAATGGTCTAAATCGGTAAACTCATATTCTGTGTTGTCTCGTTCCTGAAGTACAACTTCAACTTGACTGACCAATCTGTCAAAGAGGTCTGGCGCTCTAATGGTCTTCCCGCTCCAATAGGCATGGCTCATGCTATCATCATAGCTTGCTACCAGTTCTTTTTCCTCCTGCCAGTTACCGCTCTCCACCATTGTTCGCATTGAGGTAGCATATTCGCTCTCCGAAGGGCCAAATATCCGGGCTTTGGCAAGTTCGCCAAACTTGTCCTTCACGCCCAGATAGTGCTTGCGCACGTAGTTGTGCTCGATTGGTTCGTCAGCCTCAGCAGCTATCTTGATAGCTCTGTTAATAAGGTCGATATGCGTTCCGAAGAGGTCGCGAAAGATGCCACATATGGTGATAACCACATCTACCCTGGGTCGCCCCAGCTCTTCGAGGGGGATTAGTTCTAAGTCCTTAAACCAAGGGCTGGCCTTGCTCACCAACCTGACTCCCAAGTAGGACAGTATCTGAGCTATGGTGTCGCCGCCAGTCTTTACCGTCTCAAATCCCCAGAGCACCAACCCCAGACTTTCGGGATACCTTCCATGCTTTTCAAAGAACCTGGTTAGTACTCTAGTTGCAGCTTCTTGGCCGACATGTAAGGCGGTAAAAGTTGGAATGAGCCTCGGATCAAACTCATACATGTTGCGGCCAACAGGAAAGACCATGGGTGTGCGGATGGGATCACCGCCCAAGTTCGGAAGCAGGTATTCGCCAGAGAGCGTCTTAAGCAGAGCACCGCTTTCTTCTGATTGTTCGATGCGACTTTTGAGTTCCATGATATACCCCTTAATCTCTTCTAGAATATCAACCTCGTTTCCCTGGAGCAGCTCTGCTACCAGATGTTGGCACTCCTGATCTATCTCCTCCGCAAGCTTAAAGTCTGTGGCAAGTTCTTCACGGTTTTTGCCATGGCGCTTAGCCAGGATACCATGAAGCGATGGGACCTCTCGACCAAGCCTAATCACCGAAGTCAAATAAGTTACCAGCGACTCTCCCGCAAGCTTGCTATCCATTATGTGTAAACCTTTGGGTATGAGACGCCGCTTCAGGCGATAAAGAAGTCGTCCTAGCGTTTGAAGGTCAGCAGCGTCAAGACGTAACTCCTTTGCCTTTTCCCATATGAGTTGCTGAAGCCTTTCCTTGTCTCTATCCTCTGCCCTGTCGTGTTCAGTGATCAGGTCTTCCAGTTCTAGGTAAGTGCCATATAGGTCCGAGCCCATTGTCGGCGGGGATGCGTGAGAAACCGTGACGGCGTACCCACGCCGTTTGGCAATAGTTGATTCTGAGGGGTTACCTACCCAGTAATAGTAAAGATGGGGAATATTGCCAATCAGGATGTCAGGGTAGCACTTCTCAGAGAGGGGTACTTCTTTGCCTCTGGTGAATTCAAGCGTACCGTGCATCCCCCAGTGAATCAAGGCATCGGCATTGAATTCCTTCTCTAGCCACTTGTAGAAGCAAATATACTGGTGATGAGGAGGAAGATCCTTATCATGATATGCTTTTTCCAGGTCTTCGTGCACACCGCGTGAAGGTTGGAGTCCTACGAACACATTGCCGAGGATAACCCCTGGGACAAGCAGACGGTTGTCACTTACCATCACCTCACCCGGTGGTCGTCCCCAGTACTGTTCTAGCTCCTGCTGAACCTCCCGGGGAAGTTCTGAATACCACTGTGCATACTGCTCCAGACTTACGGCTGCCTCTCGAGATAAATTTGTGAAGCGTGGGGAATTAATCACACCACGGGAGATTAGAGTGTCGAGAAGTTTTCCCGGTGGCATTTCCACACTGTAACCGCTAGCTGCCAGCTTGCGGAGGAATATTTCAAGGCTTGCCAGGCTGTCCAGATATCCCGCTGTTCCAATATTGGCCTCACCCGGCGGATAGTCATACAGTAAAATGGCGATCTTCTTGTCCTTATCCGGCTTCTCTCTAAGGTTAATCCAGCGAAGTGCCCGCTCTGCTAGCTTCCCCACCCGCTCTGGAATAGCCTTACTCTCCTTAACCTCAGTGCCAATTGATTCGTCTACACCCAGTGAAGCCAGTCCAGCGATCACAACCGGCTCTATGCAGCCATCTAGCTCTGGCAGCACTGTGCCGAGAACCACCTCTAGAGGATTGACCTTATCCGACCTTCTCCACTCCTCAATCTCTGTACTGTAAAGGTGAAAGCCTATAATGACGGGAACGTTCAGCTTTTGAAGCATGTCGTAGGTGGGCTCTGGTGTCCCGCCGTACGGACCTCCATGCAGCCTGAAGTACTGCAGGTTTACCAGAAGGTCAATAGCTGGAGCATCTCCAGAAAAGAAGTACTTTGAAATCGCTTCCAGATTGTACTCTACTCGGGAGAAGACGGGTATGACGTTGGCCCTATTTCCAATCCTGGTAATGAACTCCTCGACCGCCGGGGCACAGTCCTGAAAAAGCATTTGTCCGTAGAAGAAGACCCCAATGGAAGGTTTCGCTGGATTCCAGCCAACCTCGTTTTGAAACGGGGCAAGTTCACTGAAGAAGCCCTTGCCTGGCCACCAGATACCGAAATCGAGAGCTTTTTCTGGCGGTGGCACATTCTTTATCTTGACCCTGCCGTATTCCCTGAGTAAAAACAGAAGGAGGCCTTCCAGGTTTTCTTTCCCGTAATTGGAATAGTACTCTTGAGCAATTACCCAGTTCCGCATATCCTTGAGCTTGCCAAAGGGAAGCACAGAGCCTATTCTTTTGGTGAGTTCAGAAAATTTCTTGGCTCTCACATAGCCCTCCACGTCCATCTGGCGGTCGCCCTTGAAAATGTCGCTGCCTCTGAAGGAGCCCATGCGGGTGAGGGCGAATATCTGGGAACTACCACCAATCAGCACCACTATGGTAGCTTTGGACTGGGGTAGAACCTCTTGGAGAAAGTCAGACATGCCGCTCTGGCCGCGGATATCTACCAGAATGATTTGTGAGGTATCCAGTTCCCTCTTGGCCTCGTCTAACGAAATATGTTCCTTCTCGAGGTCGTTAAGGTATATCTTTCTGAGCGAGAGAATTTCTCCGTGTTCTCTTCTAAGCTCGCTGACAGCGTCCCGCAGTTCCCTCGTATTGTCGAGAGTACTGAGCAGAAGTAACTTTATCACCTGACTACTTCCTCCAGAAAGTAATGAGTGCCTGAAGCTGCCTTGGCAAACTCTCGCAGGTGACCAAGGTCGTGTAACCTCCTGCCGGTATTAATGACCACCAGGCCAATCGCTTTGCCTTTGATTTCTTCTGCAAGCCAGAGAAGGTCATCCCTGAGAGAACCTTTTATAGGCACGTTACCCCTGCCATCTGAGATTAGCACAAGCTGGGCGCTTAAATTGCTGTCCTTTTGCCTTTCGGCAAGCTTAAGGCATTCTAGTACAC
>JAGHCA010000045.1 GCA_021160725.1 Dehalococcoidia bacterium
GAACTGCAGGGGGTATATCTCAGTCTCAATCCCGCCCACTTAAAGAGACAAATAGATGCCCGGTTGGAAAAGCTGTATAGGGTTTACCAGGAAAAGAAGAAAACCCCGCAGGCTGACATCTACAAGAGGCTGGCACCTCATATAGTTAGAAATTATATGATTAAGCAATCCTCTGTTGGGTTAGGTGCTTAAATGATTTGACACGTCGCTTAGAGTCGGGCAGCACGAGGCAATCCCATATTAAATACGAGACCCGCAATACACCTTCGAACAGCACCAGAAAGATATTCCATCACATTTCGGCTACAATTCCGCGGCGACAAACTTCCGTTAACATGCTCAGCTTTGTGAATTTTTCCAAACATAGCCTGCATTAGCTGTAAACGATAAAAGCCCCAGCCACCACAAGAATCTCCCCCCAAGTTTTAACTCAACTCAGTATAGCTGGCTAAATTTGCTTTGATAAGACTGCTCCAGAAATCAACTATTTACCTCTGTAACTCTCGGCTAATTCTTTATTGTAGGGAGCATGTCTCTCCTTACACCTTTCCCTGGAGCATATTTGGCAGCTTAAAAACTCGACTTCTGTCGGGAAATATATCCCAGATTCTGATTTCCTGGGAATCATTAACATACTTGGGGTCAGCTTGACACCAATCAGCTCTTCAACATTGCCAAAGAGTGAAAACAGCTGCTCTTGTTGCGCTATAGGCCAATCCTGTAAATCTCCCATTCCTGGGTACATACTGGATAGCTGTCCCATCCTATATTCTCTCTTCAAGTGCTCTTCTAGATAATTTCCAATTAGACCCAGTGCTACATTGCCTATCTCATCCAAGTAGTATTGTTCTAACAAGTTGTCAAATGAAGCCATTCTATCCTCTAGCTCCTTGCCAATCGTCATGATGAAAGGAAAAACTTTTCCTACCTTGTCCAGATTAATCCGGAGGACTCGACTGGTAAACTTAATCCCACCAATATCTACCCTATCCTCATTCTTATTATCAACGTATGATATTTCATAAATAACTTTAGGCTGAATTACAGAATTAGCGATTTCCACTAGTTTGCGAACAACATCGAATTGTTCTTTCCTTTCATTCAGGTGCAGTTCTTTCAGCACTTGCTCAACATCCAGATGAACTGGAATATCATCTAGTATTTTCATGTTCGGTTATCACCTCCATTTTGCTTTTATTCTCATTACAACTCTTTTACAACTTACTTCAAATTGCACCTATCGTTCAAATTCTAGCTTTCGGATGATTTCAACAATCTACACACCGAAACCACTCCTGGTATCTACCAGATTGACAAGTTTAGTAGCGACCCAAATAAGTCAGGAAATAAACAACTAACTAACTAGTTAGCTCGCTAACTAGTTAGTTAGTTGTTTCCCCCAGCTACGCTGGCAAAGGACAACATGTAGCAAACTACTTACTTCAAGTCCGGGGCAACTTTCTCAATAACGGCTAACGCCTTGTCAATGTCTTCCTCCGTATGCAGCACAGAAACAGTCCAGTGTTCATCCGTGTGAGGCGCGATCCATATGCCGTTATTTACCAGCCCAAACCACAATTTCTTGAGTCTATCACTATTGTAGTATCTTACAGTGGTTCTGTAGTCATAAATTTCATGCTCTGTAAACATAACCATCCCACAGGGACCCAGGCTATTAACATAACCAGGAATGCCATTGTCCTTCAACGCCTTCCTGAGACCATCTGCTAATTTATCTTCAAGCTTGGTAGCATGGGCAAGATTTTCTCTGGTTAGGACTTCCCTTAAAGCGGTTATGCTCGCTCGTATAGCAAGTGGATTGGCACTATATGTTCCTCCGTGAGCCACACCTCCCGGTCCTATAACCTCCATAATTTCTTTTTTGCCCCCAAATGCAGCCAAGGAAAAACCACTACCAAGACATTTAGCCAGTGTAATTAAATCCGGCTTTATATGATAATATTCACTTGCCCCACCATAGGCTACCTTAAACCCCGTCTTTACTTCATCAAAAATCAATACTGCCTTGTATGCCTCGGTAAGCTCACGCACTTTTTCTAAATAACCATCTCGTGGAGGAATTAAAGTACAATTCATCATCACCGGCTCCATGATTACCGCAGCTACATCACCTTTATTCCTCTCCAGGGCATCTTGCATTGCATCTGCATTATTAAAGGGTACAACTATCGTGCCCTTGGAGATATCTTTAGGAATCCCCTTAGATTGCGGTACCGTGTAAGGACGATCGTCAGGACCGGCTTTATCCAGATCAGGCTCTACGCTTTGCAGAAGGTAGTCATGCATCCCATGATAACAACCTTCTATTTTTATAACTTTCTCTTTTTCAGTGTAAGCTCTGGCTACTCTTAAAGCATGCATCGTTGCTTCTGTTCCGCTATTGGCAAATCTAACCATGTCAACAGGAAAACGTTTCTTAATTTCTTCAACACAAGTTGCTGTCAAATCTGTGGGGGCGGTATAAAGTGTCCCTTTTGATAGTTGTTCTGTAACCGCCTTTACTATTAGAGGATGCGCATGCCCCGCCAGCGTGGAACCAAAAGCCGAGTTGAAATCGATATATTCATTCCCATCCACATCCCAGTATCTATTTCCCTTCGCATGGTCCCAGAAGATTGGGTATGGGTCGTACGCCTGGAAGTTACTGTTTACACCCAGCGGAATGTACTCCTTAGCCCTTTCAAAGCACTTTAAGGATGTCGGCGTCCTCTTTCTGTACTCTTTTTCCAGTTCTTCTATACTTTTCATTTACCTTTCCTTTCCGCCACTATGGCGCTAATTTATTAATTGCGATTTAGATAAATTTTTTCTCGGCTATGCTAGATGCTTCCCTATCATTTGACGAGAGAATGCGTGTGTCAATTCAGTCTTTTTAGGACAAATCATTGATACTACAATACTATAATTTTCCTCAGTTCTTGTCAAGTTTGAGTCCTCGTTCAGTTGTACTCGTTCAGGTGATTGGTGGCACTTGCTCCCTTCTCTGGTTTTATTGATGGGGGCGCCACGAGTTGTTTGAGAAATATAACCTAACTGCAGCACCGGCAGTAGCTGCGGGAGAACTGGTCAGAATAATGGGAGTCTGCCTAAGTAAAAAACCTTGATTCCTGTCCTACGGGAAGCAAGCCTGGAGTAATGAGCTGCGCTCATGGAGCAAGAAGCAGATCATTTCTAGAATATTTATAGCTTATAGTAACATTACACACTTGCACATGGGGGGAAAAGAAAACCATGAAGAAATGCTGCACATAGCTTCCGTCATTCCTACAAAACATGGTAATATACACGATGCCCTGGACACAGACTTGCATGAAAGAGGCTTCATAGAAAAGATACTTTGACGATTAGAAAAAAATATCTGGTAATCGTAGTAATTGTGTTGGCAGCAGTGCTGCTTGCCATCCTGCTTGACACGATGTTAGCCAACCATCTACCAGCTATCACCAGCTTGAAAGCTACGCCGGAGAGAGTTCTGCCTGCGGGAAGCTGCCAGATTATGTGTAATGCTACAGACGCCGATGGCGACGAACTAAGCTACAATTGGTCTGCTATTGGAGGCGAAATAAATGGTGAAGGAGCCACGGTTATCTGGAAAGCCCCCAACTCTGTGGGCTTCTACGACATTACAGTCAACGTGACCGATGGTCGCGGTGGCAAAGCCATAAAAACGATAACCATCGAGGTAAGAACCAATAAGCCGCCGGAAATTAACAGTTTAACAGCCGATGCAGACTGGACTCTTCGCTCGGATAGCCTCAATATAACATGTGATGCTACAGACCCTGACGGCGACGAGCTGAGCTATGAGTGGACAGCCACCGGAGGCAATATCTCGGGCACAGGACCTGAAGTTACCTGGACTGCTCCCAACGAAGTCGGCATATACCATGTCACAGTTGTGGTTAAGGATAGTCATGGTCGAGAAGACACAAGATCAGTACCCCTCAGCGTGGTAACTGGTACTCCGCCTGCTATTGAAGACCTGGTTGTTACTGCTAACCATCCATATTTGAGAGAAAACGGTACTGGGTACGATTACAAGGTTTGGAAAAAAAGAGCATACAATATTGAGTGCATCGTTTCCGACAAGAGTAGCACAGTATCTTACAATTGGTCATGCGATGGCGGCGAGATTTCCGTTGTTTCCCAGGATGGTTCGATGATTACCTGGACTGCCCCGAATAAGACATCCGTTGAAATTACAGTCATGGTAATAGTGTCTGATGTTGCTGGCAATAGGGTGAGTAAAAGCATAGCTTTCTATGTGCCGTCTTGTTCATGTGCTTTTTAGATAAAATCAAGATATAAATAGCGATTTTATCTAAGGGAATAATATTCCCACCAGCGACCATGGGTGTAGCGTGCCTCTCCTGTGGAAAATCCTAAACAGGAGAGACTATTTTGAGGTAGTGTTTGTCAGTACACAACAGATTGTCCAGTTTTTTAAAAAATACCTTCCAAGACCGCTTCAAGAGATACTTGATTATATCCCTGATAATCGTGGGGGCAGTCATCGGATTCACCAGTCAGGGAACATCAAGCACTGGTGAAGGTTTTGAGATCCATTTCTTTTATCTTCCTGGATGTTCACACTGTGATGACCAAAAGCCGTTCAACAAGAAACTAGAGGATACCTATTCAATTAACATTACGAGGCACAACGCCACTACATCTATAGGAAATGCCCTATTGTCTGAGATGCTTGAAGAGCTGGGAATAGAAGAGGAGCCAGAGTTCCCCATAACAATCTTCGGAAATCAGGTATTCGGCGGCTGGGAATCCGAAGAGACAACGGGCAGAAAGATGGAGGAAGCTTTGCAACAATGCCTGGCGGGGGATTGCCCACCGCCGACAGGCAAGGAGCCTACACATAAAATTAACTTACCCTTCCTAGGAGAAATTGACCCTACTGATTATTCGCTCCCAGCTTTGGCGATAATTTTAGGATTTGTGGACGGCTTCAACCCCTGTGCTATGTGGGTGCTTGTTTACCTTATATCCCTAATAGCGACCTTGAGAGATAGAAAAAGAAAATGGTTGATTGTCGGCTCCTTTGTTCTGGCTTCAGGAGTATTGTACTTTTTGTTCATGACTGCATGGCTCAATGTTTTCTTGTTCATCGGATACGTTAGGCCAGTGACAGTTGTGATTGGACTGGTGGCTCTGGGTGGAGGGATATTGCAAATAAGAGAATTCATAAAGACGAAAGGGGAAATAGTCTGTAAAGTTACAAGCGAAGAATCTCGAGAAAAGACGATGGCTAGAATGCAGAGAATTGTTTCTTCTCCCATAACCTTGGGAACGATAGTGGGCATTGCAGTTCTAGCCTTTTTGGTAAATTCTATCGAATTTGTCTGCTCGGCAGCAGTACCTGCGGTTTTCACTCGCGTTCTATCCCTAGCTAGTCTCACCACCTTCCAGTATTATGGCTACATCCTGCTGTATGTTTTCTTTTTTATGCTCGACGACCTCATAATCTTCGGCACAGCTGCTTTTGCTCTAACTTCAAGCTTGGGAGACCGCTATGCAAAGTATACTAGACCGGTAGGTGGAATAATATTGATAATCTTAGGGGCGCTGCTTCTCGTTTGCCTTTTCTCCACTCAGTTCGAATTTCTACAACCCCTCTGTAATTTACTGTGGTAGATCAACAATTGCGGACATGTTGTCGATGCCTGTGCCTTTTAGAAATCGGAGCCCTGTGCCTGACTAAAATACGCCAATCATTCTTAAGCCCGAGTAGACCATAAAAGCAATGAAGATATACCTCAGTGGTTTCGCCGGTAGAGCATGTGCTGCCCGAGCTCCAAGCTGAGCCAATGGTATACCGGCAGCAGCCAAGAATAACCATATGGGCAAATTGATATAGCCAAGAGAATAAGGAGGCAGTTCAGATACTCCAAGCCCATTCATGATATAGCCAACAATACCACCCATAACGGTAAATATTATTGACGCCACCGATGTTCCTATAGCAATGTGCATGGGAAAACCTAAAGCTAACACCAGCATAGGGATTATCAATACCCCCCCTCCAAGCCCAGTCAACCCGCTTACTATACCTATAGGGAAGCCACAAGCCCCCACAAGCCATAATTTTTCCCCTGGCCTTCCAGTCTGCCTCGTCAACCTTGGCATCATTCCCAAACCCATCCACAAGGCAATAGCTAGAACCAATCCCCCAAAGCCTGTTTCTAATATTTCACTAGGAAGGTGAGCAGCCAGGGTGGCTCCAACCAAGCCCCCAACCAAGGCACATGGGCCTAAAATTAAGGCAGTTTTCCAATGAACTGCCTTCTTCTTATTATGTCTCCAGGTGCCACTTATGGCTGTAGGTAGAATCACCAGCAAACTTGTCCCGAAGGCAATTCTTATGGCAATGTCAGGAGCAACATCCATAGCCTGGATAATCCAATAGCTAACCGGAACTATGATGAAACCACCACCAACTCCCAGCAGCGCGCTGGCGAAACCAGCACCTGCCCCTGTTGCCAGCAGTATGAAGATATGAGTTGCTGTCAGCTTCTTTCCTTTCTCAACTTGCCTTCTAGCCAGCTTTGATAGGCAGTTTTTGGTCTATTGAAAGAACATAAGGCTTAATGTCTAAGAGAGGAGTGCCATCTATAGCATCCAGTCCTTTCACCTTGAGCAAACTCTTTTCCCTGGCTACTAGCTCCACCACAGTCAACCCCAAAGGACAAGGTCTATGTGGTGATCTGGTGGTGAAGAGACCATGCAAAATATTGTCCCAAGGCGTCCTAACCAACATATGGTGTCCCTGAGACTCATGAAACCAATAAATAATGATAATATGGGAAAATCCCTCAATGTCCTTTAAGCCTTTCTCAAATTCCCTAGACACCTCTATCTGAGAAATCTTCTCACTTTTATAGCCCTGATGGGGGGCTTCTCCTGTATTCTTATAGGGAGAATGGATTATCCCAATGGGCTTCAATTCCAGGCTATGCATATCTTTCATGAGACTATCCTAAGCCTTCTTAACTCAGTTGCCGATTTTTTCCAATTATATCATTAGTCACATATTTCACAAACTAATCGGAGTTAGTTGTTTACCTATAACATAACTTGCGAGGATAGATAATGCTCGTATGATCACCTCGGTAACTTCACTCTACACTGCCAGCCAAGTAAGACCCAATTGTCACGTAAAAATAGCATCAGACAAAGAATTTCCTCTTCCAAGCAACTTTTATAGCCAGCGGGTGGTGACAAGGGCTGGTAATAGGAAGGCTGGCTATGTTATTCTATTTTCTGGGCACTGGCTTTACCCGCCAAGACCACTGTAAAGCTAGCGCTCTGAAAAAAACCTCGTTGCGGAGATTCAATATGGTATACTTCGCCAGGGTTCTGAAACAACGTTGAGATAACCCTCTCGATTAAGAAGCCAGTTTGCATTAGAAAAATTTCAACCTCGGCGTAGCTATAAAACGTAGCATGTCTGTAAAAACGATGGCCCATTTCTTTCTCCCTTTGGTAAAGTTGGCCACAAGGACTTTCCTTCAATACCAAGCCCAATACCACTTTCCCCTGACTTTTGAGGAGGCGGGCAGCCTCAGTCAGAATTCTACTTGGTGAATCAACAAAGCACAAGGTAACAATAAAGAAAATTGCCCCGAAAGAACCATCCTTAAATGGTGCCTCTTCGCCTCGACCCAGAAGCACTCTTGCTCCCCTATTTCTGGCTATCTTCAAAAGTTTGCTCGATGGGTCTAAGCCAATATCTATGCCTAAAGCCTGAGCGAAACGACCACTGCCTATGCCCACTTCAATCCAGGGCTTGGGCAGCAAAGGTAAGGCTTGCCTCAAAGCCTCAACCTCTGAAGCAAATATCAATCTTCCTTCTTTCTCAAACCAGGCATCATAGTCTGCGGCCAAGGAGTCAAAAACACGAATCTTAGACTCAATCATTGCTGCCAGAAGAAAAAAAAGATTCCTTGAAACGACTATTGCTATTTTCCAATAATGTTAATCCGATTTATAGCCACTCTTTTAAGCCCCTAAGTCTTATCCCCAATATGTACCCGACTCCAGATAGCAACAGCCCGCTCCAGAGACTCAACATTAGAACATTCAGATGTTTTGTTGTCAAAGCAAATCTTCATATAATTTCTGAGCAGAAGTGCCCCGACGCTTTCAATTGCCGAGCGTACTGCCCCCAATTGAGTAATAATGCTCTCACAGTCACGCCCCTCTTCAATCATTCTCTCAACGCCCCGGACTTGCCCCTCGAGTCTTTTTAATCGGTTCAACAAAACTTCTTTTGATATCGTTTCTTCAACCATGTATATCCTCCAGAATAATCAAGCTTCGTTGACATACCATACCCTTAGGGGGTATAATACCCCCTCATTATTAAGCCTACTAAGTGCTTTATGGCTGCATTTTATCACATGCTGTCTAATATATCAGGCGACCGTTACCAACAATCAAGGAGGTATCAATGGACAAGTTTGAGCCCAAGATAGTTGCTTTTTTTTGCAACTGGTGTTCTTATGCGGCTGCTGACCTGGCAGGCACCTCACGGATACAATATCCACCAAATGTACGGACGATAAGAGTGATGTGCTCAGGGAGGGTTAGCGAGCTTCTAATTCTGAAAGCCTTTGCCCTAGGTGCAGATGGTGTTCTGGTAGGTGGTTGCCATCCAGGAGACTGCCACTACATGAAAGGCAACTTATCAGCTAGAAGAAGGGTCACTGGCTTAAAGCCTTTTCTCAACGCTATAGGAATTAGTAGCGATAGACTGAGACTGCAATGGATTGGAGCCTCTGAGGGACTAAAAATGGCTGAAACTATAAGCGATTTTACTGATACTATAAGAAATCTTGGACCAAATCCGCTTAAAAGGAGACAAAAATGAGCATTGAATATGTATCGACAATATGTCCCTATTGCAGTTGTGGGTGTGGCATTGACTTGGTTGTCGAAGACGGCAGAATAATTGGACAGGAACCCTGGAAGGAACACCCGGTAAATCAGGGGGCAAATTGCCCTAAAGGCAATAATGCCTATGGATTTCTTTATAGTGAGGACAGGTTGAAAATGCCACTGGTAAGAAAGAATGGCACACTTAAGGAGACATCCTGGGATGAAGCTCTCGACTTAATTGCCTCCAAGCTGAAGAAAGCTAGTCCAGAGGATTTTGGATTCATCGCTTCATGCCGAAATAGCAATGAGGATGCTTATGTAATGCAAAAGTTTACCCGCGTAGTGATGGGTACTAATAATATAGAGTACTGTGGCAGATTATGTCATTCTCCAGCGGCAGCGGCTCTAATTCCCGCCATGGGCTCAGGGGCAATGCAGACATCCCAGCCTGAAATTGAGCTTGCTGATTGTATCTTCCTTGCCGGTGTTAATATTGTGGAGACCTTCCCCCTGATAGCTCGAAGGATATTCCGAGCTAAAGCCAAAGGGGCTAAAGTTATCTACACTGACCCTAGGAAAACTGCCACGGCAAGGCATCTGTCTGATATACACCTGCAATTAAGGTCAGGCACAGATGCTGCCCTGATAAATGCCATGATGAGCATCATTATGGCCGAGGGACTGGAGGATAAAGAGTTCATTGCGTCAAGGACAGCCGGGATTGATGAACTGAGCAGTTTTCTCTCCAAGGTAGACCTGAAACAGGCAGAAGAAATCACCGGGTTGCCATTGGGAAAGATTAAAGAGGCGGCAATTACCTACGCTAAGGCAGAGAGGGGTTGTATACTTTATGACCAGGGTATGTCCCAGCATTATGTTGGCACCGACAATGTTAGGAATCATGCTAACCTGGCTCTTTTCTGCGGGCATGCTGGAAAGCCAGGGAGTGGAATAAACTCAATGAGAGGGCAGATAAACGGTGAGGGGAGTGGTGATATGGGTTGCCTATGTGTCTTCTACCCCGG
The DNA here is from genome assembly GCA_021160725.1 of Dehalococcoidia bacterium. Classification (GTDB taxonomy): domain Bacteria; phylum Chloroflexota; class Dehalococcoidia; order GIF9; family AB-539-J10; genus RBG-13-51-36. The sequence goes on from JAGHCA010000045.1 coordinate 9,936, forward strand.
ATTTAAACGTGTCAGTGAGGAGACAGCGAAATTCTTTGAAGAGGCGTGGGGGGTGAATAACCTGCCTACCAAGCCGGGGCTCACCTATATAGATATGCTATATAAACTTTCTTACCTCTATGTCGTCGGCGGAGATCCGACGATGGCAGTTCCCGATGTTAATAACGTGAAGAAAGCTTTAGAAAAGGTTAGCTTACTCGTGGTCCAGGACATATTCCCCACTGAGATAGCTAAGCTTGCCCATGTGGTGCTACCAGCGGCTACTTGGGTGGAGAGGGAAGCTACCCATACCTGGATAGACAGAAGGATACAAAAGATAAACAAAGTTGTTGAACCCCCCGGTGAAGCCAAGCCTGATTGGTGGATTATATGCAGCCTGGCGGAAAAAATGGGCTACAAGAACAAATTTAATTTTTCTTCAAGCGGAGAGATATTTGAAGAAATAAGAAACTGTATTCCCCAATATAAAGGAATAACATACGACCGATTAAGCCACACGGTAGGAGGAATTCACTGGCCTTGCCCTTCGGAAGACCACCCAGGCACTCCCACTATGTTTTTACAGAAGTTTAACACCCCCGATGGTCTAGGACACTTTCAGGTTGTGGAGTTTAAGCCCCCGGCGGAATTACCTGATGACAAGTATCCCTATGTTCTGACCACGGGGAGAAGCATCTTTCATTATCATACAGGGACAATGACCCGAAGAACGCCAAAACTGGCGGACGAGATTCAGCGTGGCTTTGTTGAGGTCAATTTCGAGGATGCCAGCAAGGAAGGGATTCAAGACAAAGATATTGTTACTCTGGAGACAAGGCGGGGAAGCATAGAAACTGAAGCCAAGGTGACCGATGAAGTGCCCCCAGGACTATTGTTTGTCCCCATCCACTTCTCTGAATCCCTCGCCAATGTGCTGACAATTCCAGCCTTAGACCCCAGCGCCAAGTGCGCCGAAACTAAAGTCTGTGCTGCCAGACTAAAGGCGAAGATAAACCGAGATAGGACTGAAAACGAGTCAAAACTAGAGTTCTGAAAAGTGTCAGGGCTAGGAAAATTAAATAACAATCGCTAAGAGAGGTAATTTAATGAAGGGAGATATGTATCTCGCACAGTCTTCTGACGATGCAATTCTTAAAAAGTCTGAACATGGGGGCGTAGTAACTTCTCTGCTTAAATTTGCCCTCGAGAGCAAAAGAGTGGATGCTGTGCTGGCGATAAAAGCCAGGAACGGCAATAGATATGATGGCATCCCTGTGCTGATAACTGACCCAGAGACAGTAATAGAGACAGCTGGTTCGCTGCACTGTGCTTCCCCTAACATCGCCCGATTTATCAAAGAGTATCTGAATGGCGCTTTCGATATGAAAATAGCCGTAGTGTGCAAGCCCTGTGATGCCAGGGGCATTATCGAGCTGGTCAAAAGAACTCAGATCAATATGGATAATCTAACCCTCATTGGTCTTAACTGCACCGGCACACTGCCATCAGCGCCTGCAAAGCGAATGTTTCACGAAGAATTTGAGGTGAACCCCTCTGATGTCATCCGGGAGGATTTAGAAGAGGGCAAATTAACTATAACGTTAAAGGACGGGACCGAGAAGCAGAAGGACTTGGACGAGCTTGAGCAAAAAGGATATGGAAGAAGAGAGAACTGCCGCAGGTGCGACATCAACATACCGATCATGGCAGATATAGCCTGTGGAAAATGGGGAACAGATGGCAAGAAAGCGACTTTCATCGAGGTCTGTTCTGAAAAGGGATCTGATTTCATCGAGAAAGCCATTGAAGCTGAATATATTAAGGTGGAAAAGCCCGATAGCAGGGCAATAGAAAGTCGAAAGAAAAGGAACGAAGAAGAGATCCTGCTGGCTAGGAAATGGCAAGAGAAGGATTTTGCCAGCTTAAGGGAAATGAGCACTGAGGAGAAATTCAGCTACTGGCTTGGGGAGTTTAGCCGTTGCATCAAGTGCTATGGTTGTCGGAATGCTTGCCCCATATGCTACTGTAAAGACTGTATTCTTGAGGCAGATAGGGGAATCGTAGCTCCCGGAGAAATCCCGCCTGACGTTATCTTCCCTATGATAAGAAGTGTCCATGTGATGGATTCCTGCGTAAATTGTGGCCAGTGTGAGGATGTTTGTCCCATGGACTTGCCACTTGCCCGGCTAATTCTCATGTTGAATAGAGAACTTGGTAACATCTTTAAAAACGAACCAGGCATGGATGTAAATGCTCCTATCCCCTTGAAGTCGGTTACAGATAAGGAATTAACTGTGGCTGATGTTGAAATCCAGTTCTAAATTCCATTTAGCATCACGGCTAAGCGGCAACCGCAAAATAAGGTTATGCGGCTTAGGAGGAACCAATCTATAGCTGTCACGAATACATCAAGCGGCTGGTTACTATTGGCAAACTTAGAAGGGTGATAGGGAGGGAAAAATGAAAATTACGGTTGTCTATGACAATGAAGTGAAAAGAGCAGGCTTAAGGGCAGGATGGGGTTTTTCTGCCTTTATTGAAAATCAGGAGGTACCACCAGTTTTATTTGATACTGGTGCTGACAGCCCCACGTTGCTACATAATATGAAAGAACTCAATATAGACCCAACAAACATAGAGACTATTGTGATCTCACATGCTCACGGAGATCATACTGGAGGACTTTCCGAGATCCTGAAAATAAATGAAAGTGCCCATCTTTTTCTCCCCAGCTCATTCAGAGGAGTACTCCCGGGGAGAAAGGTAACTATTGTTGAAGATACGATGGAGATTTCTACCAATATCTTTTCTACCGGCGAACTAGAAGCGACAGAGCAGTCTTTAGCACTCAAGACAAATAAAGGAATATTTGTAGTAACAGGGTGTGCTCATCCAGCTATGAGTAATATCCTAAGCGCGGCCTCGAAGTTTGGAAAGGTCTATGGCATCGCTGGAGGCTTCCACGGATTTCACGACTTTAAGCTTTTCGAGACTCTCTCTCTAATCTACCCTTGCCACTGCACCCAATATAAGAGGCAGATATTGGATTCATTCCCGAGCAAAGCTTCAGAATGCGGAGCAGGAATAGTGATTCAATTATGATAAGTCACTACGGGAAGTCGCATAATTGCTAAAAAAATTATTTCCACAGGGAGAGGAGAGGAGGAAAATCATCTTTTGCTGCCCTAATAAGCAGATACCTGAAACCTTCAATATTGCTTATTGACTGGCTCTTTGTCGCCTTGACAAAGCGGAAAGGAATTGTCATACTATTGGATGAGAATGAGAATCAATCGCACACAGGGCAAAATGAAAGCCAGACCAGTTACATCACAGAGAAGGCTCCTCCTGAGCGTTATGCAAGAGGCCGAAGAACATCTAGACGCTAAGGAATTGTATCGCCGAGCCAGTGAAAGGGATGCCAGCATCAGCCTTGCCACAGTTTACCGCAATCTCCACGTATTTGAGAAACAAGGTCTGATAAACGAAAGACATCTGGGGCAGGCACGCTGTTACTATGAGATGAAGCACTTAGGAGAACATCAGCATCTAGTATGCGAATCCTGCGGGCAAGTGATCGAGTTTGAGAGTCCTCTGATTCGCAAATTGGTAACAGAGGTACAGCGCAAAAATAACTTCTCTGTGACTAAGATTGAGTTATATTTGGAAGGTTATTGCCATAAATGTAAAGAGAGGAAAAGGTGACTCGGTCCAGGTGAAGGAATTACTCTAGCCAGAAAGCAAAAATGTTGGAGCCCAAATTAAAGGTTGCAGTGGACTATGAAAAGTGTCACCCGGAGAAATGCAACAAAGGAGTCTGCGCTGCCGTTCTTGGATGTCCCACCAAGTTGTGGAAGCAAGAGGAGCCATACGATTCACCCTATCCCATTCCGGGCTTTTGTCAGGAATGCGGAACATGTGTTGATTCCTGCCCTCTAGAGGCAATTAAGATATTGTAAGCCAACGCATGCATATATGGTGCAGCAACTAATGAAAGGAGGCGTAATGACTAGGAATATTTCGGAGGAAGATGTGCATCAAGCAATAGGACAGGTGATGCACCCGGAGATCAACCGCACGCTAGTTGAACTGGGAATGGTCAAGGATATAGTTTTGAAGGACGGCGAGGTCACGCTTACCCTAGCACTCCCTTTCCTAGGCATCCCTGTCTCAGTTAAGGACTATCTTACGAACAGCCTGCGCCAGGCAGTGATGAAACTGGGCGCGAAAGTCCAAATCAGGGTAACAGAGATGAATCAGGACGAGCGTTTGGCTTTCCTGGCTATGGGACAAGAGAGCTGGAAAGGAATATAATAAACAGCAATAAATTAAGGAGGTCAATAAATGGCTTACAAAATCACCGATGAATGCATCAGTTGTGGTGCCTGTGAACCAGAGTGCCAGAATGAAGCAATCTCAGAAGGGGAGGAAATTTATGTAATCGACCCCAACAAATGCACCGAGTGTGTGGGTAACTTCGAATCACCCAAGTGTGCTGAAGTGTGCCCGGTAGGTGCCGCTGTACTTGATCCAGAGCACGTGGAAAGTCGAGACGAACTGCTTGCTAAGTGGCAGAGGCTGTATCCAGGCGCGACTCCAGCATCTAACTAGACTACGGGGAAGGATAATCAATGGCAAAATATGAAGTAATCATTATCGGAGGTGGTCCTGCTGGGCTTACGGCTGGTCTCTATACCTCGCGGGCGGGCCTTAAGAGCTTGTTGGTCGAACGGGGCATATTTGGAGGTCAAATAGTGAACGCTACCCTGGTGGAGAACTACCCTGGTTTTCCTCAGGGTATCTCCGGTACCGAGCTGGGTTCGCTCATGCATCAACAGGCCACCAAATATGGCCTAGACGCAATAGCTGCTGACGTTACAGGCGTTGTCCAAGGACGACCCTATAGCGTCTCGACCACCGAGGGAAGCTTTGAAGCTACAGCTGTAATCATAGCGGCTGGTTCGGAGTATCGTAAACTGGGAGTTCTTGGTGAGGAAAAGCTGGTAGGCCATGGTGTTTCTTATTGCGCAACCTGTGATGGCTTTTTCTTTCGTGGACGAGAAGTGGCGGTTGTTGGGGGAGGTGATACCGCTATCACCGATGCTTTAGAATTGACTCGGCATGCTACAAAAGTCTATGTAATACATCGACGGGACCAGCTCAGAGCAGGGCAAATATTGCAACAACGAGCTTTCGCCGAACCCAAGTTGGAGTTTATCTGGAGTACTGTGGTAGAGGAAATCCTTGGAGAGAAATTGCTAAGCGGGATCAAACTACGCAATGTTAAAACAGGGCAGCAGTCCATTCTGGAGGTTGCTGGTGTCTTCGTTGCCGTAGGGCTTATGCCCAATAGTCAACTCTTTTTCAACATTGTAGACCTTGATGATGCTGAATATATCATCACTGATGAGATGATGGCCACCTCAGCTCCCGGCATCTTCGCTGCCGGCGACATACGCAGGAACTCGCCACGCCAGATCGCCTCTGCCGTTGGAGATGGCGTCACTGCTGCCATGTCCGCTTTTAAGTATGTTCAAGAGTTTGAAAATGGAGCTAGAGTCACAGACCCTTGAGATGTTACAACAGATAGGGATTAGGAGAGGACACACTGTACTGGATTTTGGCTGTGGCTCTGGAACATATACTGTCCCCGTTGCCAAAATAGTCGGTGAGCAGGGAAGAGTGCACGCCTTGGATAAGGATAAGGAAACCCTGGATGAGCTGGTGCAAAAAGCGGAGTCAGCGGGTTTGAAAAATATAAAAAGAATGGAGACATCGGGGAAACTAGAAATCAACTTAGCTGATGAGTCTGTAGACGTGGTTCTCCTGTTTGATGTCTTTCATTCTTACTATTTCCCACAGGCAAATGATAGGAGGAGATTACTAGATGAAATTCACAGAATCATGAAACCCACTGCCTTTGTTTCAGTCTGGCCAAAACATATGGAATCCCCGGCTAAAGATGAAATTGAGAGTGCCAATTTTTATCTAGAAAGTGAATATACTGGGGCTCTTACTCACAACAACCATGACCGTGAAAAAGGCCAAATCTTAAATTTCAAGAAAAAGCTGATGAGGAAGAAGAGACGCAGAGAAGAAAGGCAGGTAATAAGGTCAAAGTAAGGGTTAATAACCAATCTACAAAGGAGGCAATATGAGCAAGATAGTGCACATCACAGATCGAGATTTTGAGGAAGAGGTCTTGAATTCAGATATCCCCACAGAAGTTGATTTCTGGGCCCCTTGGTGCGGTCCCTGCCAGATGGTTATACCGATATACGAAAAACTCTCCGAGGAGTATGAAGGTAGATTTAAATTCTGCATGATTAATGTGGACGAAAACCAGCAGGCAGCAGCGAAATATCAGATTATGAGTATACCCATGCAGAAGTTTTTCGTTAATGGTGAGAATGTCGATGAAATCCTCGGTGCGGTTCCTGAGCAAGTGATCCGGTCAAAAGTTGAAGACATTATTAAAAGATTTCCAACTGATGAAAGGAGCAGGCTTAAAGTGCTTTTAACCTCCTGGGTAGAGCATAATAAGCAAGATAGCGAGAAATTCAGGAAATGGAAGGAGAAAGTCAAGGATGCAGAAAGTGACCCTATTTACGATGCTGTATTACAGGCAGACCAAGAATTAGAAAAGGCCAGCAATCGCTTGTCTAAGGTGCTGGCTGAACTACAAAGCGCAAGATAAATGATAGTCAGTAAGGAGAAAATTAAGGAAAATCTACGGAGTTCTGCCCAAGCTGAATTGCGGTTTCTGCAGGTTTGTGAGGAGAGGAAAGTAGCCTAATCTTTATAAGACCATTCTCAGGTGAAAATAATTGATAGCACAAAACATAGCCTGCCTGTGTATCGGGCTTCTCTCAGGTCTTATGAGCGGTATGTTTGGAATCGGTGGAGGTTCTGTCAGGATACCCTTACTTAATCTGGCAGGGCTGCCTTTACTGAGTGCTTTTGGGATTAACCTGCTGGTTATACCTTTCTCATCATCAGTAGGAGCAATAAGTCAAAGGAAAAATATAGATAAGAAAATTGCTCTATACATGATAATCGGTGGGACTTTAGGTTCAGTAACAGGTGCATTTTTTGCCGGATTGATTCCAGCATTAATTCTGGCAATCATCTTCGTTATTACTGCCTTTATAACTGTATTTGGAATATATCTTGATAGAATTGCTCCAAGGCTTGCCCAGAAGGTAAATCCGGCTTCATGGAACATTATTGCCGTTTCTCTGTTCTTAAACCTAATAACAGGGCTGCGTGGTGGAAGTGGCGGCTCCCTCTTCCCACCCTTCTTAAGAGCCATGAGACTCGATGTTCACAGGGCGATTGCTACATCATTATTTGTAACGATTTTTACAGCTATTGCTGCTGTAATTGTTTACTGGCATCGTGGCAATATAATTTGGCTATCAGCAGTATTCGTGCTTATAGGGTCGGCGATTGGTGCTAGAATAGGAAGCAGAATATCATTAAAAACTAAACCTAAATGGCTAGAAATGGGGCTCACGGTACTGGTCATAGCCCTTGCCTTCATAACAGTCTACAAGGCGCTGTGAATCACAATATGAATCATAATAATCCTAGGAAACATAAAGAACATTAATGACAGGAGGCAGAAACGAGAGTTTGTATTATCGGCGCTGGAGATGCCAGGGCAAGAGCAGCATTACAAGTGCGCCGCCTGAATAACAAGGCGCAAATTGATGTCTTTAAAAAAGAGAGGAACTTGGATGTAACGCCTCTCCTGTGAATGCAAGCCGCCCCTTTTTACGAACAGAATAGAAAAATGCTTGTAAAGCAACGCCCGTCAATAGATTTTAATAAGTGCCACCCAGAGAGATGCGACCATGGGATTTGCGCTGCTGGCCATGCTTGCTCACATAGGGTATTCTTCCAAGAACAACTGCATGACTTTCCCATGCATAATGCATCTATGTGTTCAGGCTGTGGCTCTTGTTCGTCTGCATGTCCTTTAAAAGCGATACGCATGATATGAATTGAGCATAGATAGGAGAAGTAACAATGGTAGATAAAAAGGATATAAAAGAAAAGATAAAGAAGATCTATGAGGTCTTGCCTAAATTGGATGATCAGCAATGTGGATATAAAAGCTGTGGAGAATTTGCCAGAGCAGTGACTGAAGGAAGGGCACCATGTCATGGATGTGTTAGCGGCGGACCGGAGGTGGCTGCCAAAGTATGTGAAATTATGGGAACCAAGGCTCCTCAAGAAGCAATTGCACAATTCAGCCCCGGTCCTGGGTCTTACCGGCCTAGATTAAGTGGAGGCAGAGGTATGGGA
>JAGHCA010000061.1 GCA_021160725.1 Dehalococcoidia bacterium
CACCCAATAATCCCACCGGCGGCATCGTCACCGAGAAAGAAATTATGGAGCTTGTTGATACTGGAAAGATTGTTGTTGTGGACGAAGCCTATTTCGAATTTAGTAATGTGACCATTGCCGACTTGGTACCCAGTTACCCTAACCTGATAGTTTTGCGCACCTTCAGTAAGTGGGCAGGATTGGCTGGCTTAAGGATAGGCTACGGCATTTTTCCCGTAGAAATTGTGAAGTACCTGATGAAGATTAAGCAGCCCTATAATGCCAATGCCACAGCCCAGGCTGCGGTACTAGCTTCCCTGGCAGATATAGAGTATCTGCGTGCCAATGTTGCCAGGATAGTTAAGGAACGGGAACGATTATTTGGCAAACTAAAGGGACTGGATTGGTTAAAGCCTTACCCATCAGAGGGAAACTTTATCCTCTGTTCCGTGGGCTATCCTCCTCCTTGTCATTCTTCGCCCCGACAGGTCGGGGCGAAGAATCTCGCTAAAGAAGTCTGGCAACAACTGCGCAAGAAAGGCATCTTTGTTCGCTATTTTGGCACTGCGCTATTGAAAGATTGCCTGCGAATCAGCGTGGGCAGACCTGAGGATACCGATGCCTTGGTTAAGGCATTAAAGGAGGTTAAACATGACTGAAAGAAAAGCAAAAGTGATTCGTGAGACCGCCGAGACAAATGTCAAGGTGGAACTTAACATTGACGGTAGCGGACAATTTCAAATCACCACCGGAGTAAGGATGTTCGACCACTTCCTTAGCCAGCTAGCTCAGCACGGAGTATTTGATGTCAAGATCTCAGCCTCGGGTTCCGACCAGCACCACGTGGTTGAAGATGTGGCTATCTCGCTGGGCAAGGCTTTTAACCAGGCGCTGGGGAAAAAGCAGGGCATTGTTCGTATGGCACATGCTATTGTACCCATGGATGAAGCCCTGGCAGCGGTAGCTGTGGATATTGGAGGCAGAATTTACAACGTAATCGAAGGAGACTTCGACGAAGCTAGTATAGGTGATATGGATGCTGATTTAGTCCGCCATTTCCTGATTTCCTTCGCCTCCGAGGCTAGAATTAACCTCCACGCTAGAGTATTCTGTGGCATCAATGACCACCACAAAGCCGAAGCCCTGTTCAAAGCCCTGGGCCGAGCCCTAGACTCAGCCACTCGGATTGACGAAAGACTCATCGGTAGGATTCCCAGCACCAAAGAAGTTATTGAGGGGTAGAAAATGGCGTCTGTATTCAGTTGTAATCTTATCCAGAAATGCAGCTATACAGCAGGCTCCATTATGTTTAAATTGCATATACGAGGAAAATCCTTTGGGGCATTAGAGGAACAACTACTGAAGGAGAAGCCATACCGAAGGATAGTGGGAGGTAATGTGGACTGTTAATGGTTCATAGGTAAGATTAACATTAATTGCAGTAATGTAATGTGGTTCTGTTCTATTTTGGCGTATGCCCACGCAGGTTTATTGACAAATTTCCATTCCTCAAAAGGAAATATATTCTCCCTTATAACCAATACTCTCGAGAATATGGGCAAATAGCTTAAAGCCTTGAGGCGTTTTCCACTTTTCGTGCGCTCTTTTGGCTATCGCTACTACCTCTAAACCCTCTTTTATATCGGCATTTGTTAATGGCTCTCCGTCTGTGGTAAGCCAGCAAATTAAATCTGGCACCATGACGATCGGTTTACCGCCTCTCCAGGCAATCATGTTCTCATTTTTATAGTCTACTATGATGTCCTCTAGAAAGACCCTACCATAATCAAATCCCGCCTTAACCTCTTCTGTCTTCTTGGCAACCTTCCCTTTTGCCAATATAGTGCCACCGGTAGCTTCTATTACTGCCTCAACAGGGTCGCGCATACATTCTTTTGCTTCTCTTATTGCTTTCCCCACCCTTTCCGCTATTGATAATGTGTCTGGTATTACTGCCTCCTTAAGTTGTTTCCCTGTCATTAGCTGGCAGACAACCCCAGCAATGCCGCCAAACACCGTAATTACAGCCCTGCCCAACCTTTCAGCCATATAAGCATCCACTGGATACAAAACAGCAGAATTCCCCTCCGAATCTGCTGCGGAGAGTGGTGCAATCGGGATGCCGTGTAGACAAAACATGGTTTCCTGAAGTTCTGGTACTGCTCTTCCCGCCCCATCACCATCAACTACAGGCAGGCCCTTTACAGCTCCCGCATGGAGAGGTTTCAAAATATTGGCAGAGCCTGTTTCAAGAGGCACGATGTAGTCTATCCTCTTGCCGACTGTCTTCTCAAATCTTTCAAGAGCGGGTATCAATTCTCCTCTGTACCCCATACGAATAGATACAACAGGAGAACCCATTGCAAGCATAACGGCTACATTACTGCTGTCTGATATATCCTCCGGTTTAATCAGTGTAACCTCTCTTATTTGCTCTGCAATTGGCAAGGCGACTTTCTGTGAGCCACCTCCGCCTGCTCCGAGGAATGTCGCTCCTTTTACTATGTCTATCATTTCTTGTTTATGCAGTTTCCTTTTCATCGTTTCCTTCTTTACTTCCGAGAGTTTAAGCTTAGCTTAAATAAACAGGCAACCCTTTGTCAAGTGAAGATTGGTTAGTAGGCCATGAGCATGATTAAAATCAGGTAAAAATCGGGCTCAAAGAGTTAAGTTTCGGGCGATTCTTGAGGCGGACTGAAGGCAAATATGGCTTGGGGATCATACTGCGATATGTCAAAACGCCAGTGTCAGTTACCGATGTTGAATTCATAGGCAAGCATTCCTCTGTTGTTAGGTGGAGGGATATGTTAAAATTTCTTGTGTGCTTGTCCTAATATAATCAAGTGTGCAATATGTTTAAACTAATACAGGGTTAATCTGTGCAGGAAGTGTCACGAAACCGAGGTAGCAAATGCCGGAATTGAGTTGGGCCGCTGTAGTCACTTGGTTGATAGACCATGGCATCCGCATACTTATCATAGTGGTGGTGGCGGCTGTGCTGTGGTTCGCCTTAAACAAATTTCTACCACCTATTATGGGCCGTCTCATGACCACGACCAAGGGCGAGAGCAAGGAAGGCATCAAAAAGAGGAAAGACACGCTTGTAGGTATCTTGGGTGGCATTGGGCGGGTATTCATTGTCACAGTTGCCATAATGATGATCTTAGACGAGGCGGGCGTACCTATTGCATCAATCTTGGTCGGCCTAGGCATCGCTGGAGTAGCCATCGGCTTCGGTGCTCAGTACTTGATAAGGGACATCATCGCTGGCATCTTCATTATTATGGAGAACCAGTACAGGGTGGGTGATGTTGCTAGGGTAGCCGGTGTTGCTGGTCTGGTGGAACAAATAACTTTGAGAAAGACTGTGCTCCGTGACCTCGATGGTATAGTCCACCATGTACCGAATGGCGAAATCAGGGTGGCCAGCAACTTTACCAGACACTTTTCCAGGGTCAATCTCAATATCTCAGTGAGCTATGGCACCGACCTTGACCATGCCATAAGCGTGATTAACCGGGTAGGCAAGGAGCTGGCTGAGGATGAAAAATGGCGTAAAGTAATCAAAACTCCTCCCCAGGTGCTGAGGGTTGATAATCTGGGCGACTCTGGAATAGATATCAAGATTTTGGGCGATGTTAAGCCTATACGGCAGTGGGATGTGATGGGAGAGTTGAGGCTTCGCCTCAAGAAAGCTTTTGATGCCGAGGGCATAGAGATACCCTGGCCCCATACCAAAGTGTATTTTGGGGACCCTTTACCAGATTTTCCTAAGAAGAAAGATTAATCCCACCTCTCACCAAGTATTCCCAGACTGCTCTGCTCCTTTAATAGTCCATTACACCGGTAGCAGTGATTTTCGGTGTAACATTCCCGATACTGTTGACAACAAGTAGTGACCAGTTTATAATGCAAAATACCTAGTATAACGATATAGTGTTTAGAAACCGAGGATTATCTAGAGCCGATGAATGCTTGAGAGGCTGCGGAGGTGAAATGAGCTCTTTAAGGTAGTTCAAGGATAATGCTGTATGGGCAAACCACACAGATTGCGTCGCTTGGAAGACCTGGCTCGAGCTGTCGCTTATCGTCAAGCCTTAATCAGACACGAATATTGGTCCCGCACCAAGCTTGAAGAGCTACAGAAGCGTCGGTTAGCTGAACTTCTTAATTGGACAACCCAACGGTCTCCTTTTTACCGCGAGCTATGCAGCAGATTCCGGATGAGTAAGCCCTATGCTCTTCAGGACTTCCCAATCATGAACAAAAAAACCTACATGGAGTACTTCGACGAAATTGTCACTGACCCTCGGTTGCGTCTCTCTCAGCTAAAAGAACATATGGCCCATGTTGTCGGGGATGAGTACTATCTGGGTGAGTATCGTGTGCTTACTACGGCGGGCAGCTCCGGGCAGAAAACGGTGATAGTATTCAATCGAAAAGAATGGAGTATCCAGGAGGCGGCAAGCATGCGGATCGCAAGTATGATGGGAGTGATACCTTTCTCAACAAGGCGTCCCAAGATTGTAACCATCGGTTCTCCCAGTCCTCTTCACGATAGTTACCGTCTCCCCCTGAGCATGGATATAGGTCTTTACCGGTATCATGTGCTACCGGCTACTGCCCCTATTGATGAGTTGGTCCAGCGGTTAAATCTCCTTCAACCCTACATCCTGCGAGGGTTTCCATCCATGCTTGGGCTGCTAGTGACCGAACAGCTTCAAGGGCGATTGCATATAAGCCCTTGTATTGTCGCTGGCGGCGGCGAACCTCTGAGCAAGGAATTGAGAAAGCAACTCCAGGCCGTATGGCAAAGTTCTGTCTTTGACATCTATGGGACTCAAGAGGGACTCCGCGCTATGGAATGCAACCTTGGTGAGGGGATGCATATCTTCGAAGATTTGGGTATCGTTGAGGTGGTAGATGAGGACAACTGTCCTGTGCCTGACGGGAACCTGGGGCATAAGATTCTGTTTACCAGTCTCTTCAGTTTTACTCAGCCCGTCATCCGCTACGAGATATCTGATATGATGGTACTGGCTGCGGAGCCGTGCTCGTGTGGACTACCGTTCCGACGCATTCTTGCCATCAACGGGAGAAATGACGATGTGCTCTATCTTCCAGGTCGAAAGGGAGGGCAGGTTGCCGTTCATCCTGTCCATTTTTGGGATGTTCTGGAGAGCTTCGCGAGTATACGACAGTATCAGGTGGTCCATGAAGCGGATAGCATCTGCTTGCGACTTATGTTTGAGAAAGGGAACGGAGATATAGTTTGTAGTGTCAGAGAACAACTGACACAGAAGTTACACAGCTTGGGCGTTAGATGCCCGTCTATCCATGTCGAACTGGTGACCACACTGGAAGACCGCTCGCGTAATATGGGAAAGTGGAAGAACATCGTCTCCAATGTAAACCAGGCAGTGCGATAGCTGCAGGTTATTGGTGGCTGGATTGACTGGCGTTCCATAAAGTTATGCCTGCAGAGGCTGCGTGATTAGATGGTGGAAATGAGTCCACAAGGTGATACATGACGTCTGTTTTAGTAACCATTATACGAGCTATGTTGCCCCTTATAAACAGAGTTCACGCAATAGCTTTTGGTATCAAGCCTCTGGAAAGAAACAGCCTCATCTGTGTTGAGTTAAGACGTCACAAGGGCTGCACTGTCAAGCTATCGGATGGCTGTGAGGTTAAGCCCGGCGATCCTGTCATTAAACTCCACTTCAATAATGCCTGGATTAATGAGAAAAAGAGGTCAAACTCGGGGTTAGAGAAGAAGGTTTTCCCACGGAGATTCGTTTCCTACTCAAAGGAGGGCTTGCAGCTCCTGGCCAAGGAAGTAGCCGATGGGAAGTACAGTGACGTTGTGGCAGTGTACGGTTGGACTGCCTTTCATACTCACGCTGCACGGTTGGGATTCCAGGTCATAGATTTGCCGAACACCCTGAGGATGAAGCTGGCGCGACTTCACATCGCTGCACTGATGCAAGCTCATCGCGTCCCCTGGCTTACGAAGTTCACTCCTTCTCCTAAATCCATAAAGGTAAAGGCAGTCTGGCTCTCCCGGGCCGAACTCTTGAGAATATACGGCTCGGCCTCGTGATACTTTTGCCTTGGTGACGCGAAGACTAAGGCCGAACCTGACCGCTGCCCTGGATAATCCACTTGTAGCTGGTTATCTCTTTCAATGCCATAGGACCGCGGGCGTGAAATTTCTGGGTGCTTATACCTATCTCGGCACCCAGTCCAAACTGGCTCCCATCGGTGAAGCGGGTACTGGCATTGGCATAAACGCAGGCGGCATCCACTTCGTTGAGAAAGCGCGTTGCCGCCCAATGGTCTTCGGTAACGATAGCTTCGGAGTGCCCCGAGCCGTATTTTTCAATATGTTCCAGAGCTTCATCCAAGGAGTTTACCACTTTAATGGCTGCCTTCAGCGACAGATATTCCTTGCCCCAGTCGTCGTCTGTTGCTGGGATTAAGAGATTCTTCACTTCGTTCAGAATGACATCATTTGCTTTGAGGATAGCCATGGCTCGCTTGTCACAGTGCATTTCCACACCGGCTTTAGCCCACTCTTTAGCAACGGCAGGCAGGTAAGCTTGAGCAATATCCTTATGAACCAGGATGCAATCGAGAGCATTGCACACGGTGGGGCGCTGGACCTTGGCATTGTAGGCAATGGCTACTGCTTTATTCAGGTTGGCGCTCTTGTCCACGTAGGTATGGCAAACACCTATCCCGCCGGTAACTACGGGCATAGCGGCATTTTCGGAGACGAGCTTTATCAAACCAGCGCCGCCGCGGGGAATCATCAGGTCAATTATTCCCTTCATCTTGAGCATCTGGTTGACCAGAGTCCGTTCTGTGGACTCAATAAATTGAATTGCTCCGTCTGGCACTCCGGCCCGGTGGCAGGCTTCTTGAGCTACTTTGGCTAAGGCAGTGTTGGAATTTATGGCTTCCTTGCCACCCCGGAGGATGACAGCGTTGCCCGATTTAAGGCACAGGCTTGATATGTCTATGGTGACATTGGGGCGGCTCTCATATATCGCACCGATAACTCCCAGAGGGACTCGCCTCTTGCTTATCTTTAGACCGTTGGGCAGAGTTCGGCTCTCAAGTACCTCGCCCACAGGGTCGGGTAGTGCCGCCACAGTTTTAGTGTCCTCAGCCATGCCCTCCAGGCGGGATGGCGACAATATGAGCCTGTCCAGCATGGCTTCGTTCATCCCCGACGCCTTCGCCTCTTCGTAGTCAATCTTGTTGGCAGCCAGAATTTCATCCTGCTTATCAATAAGAGCTTCAGCAATATTGACCAAAGCCTTATTCTTGACTTCCGTGGAAAGGAAAGCCAGCTTCCTCGAAACTGCCTTAGCAGCCTTCCCCTTTTCTTCTAGTTCTTTTAAGGCTGATTCCATTTTTTACTCCTTGATTCTTAGGTGTTGCCCATGTTTAACTGCTCCCCTTCCTCTTTTGAAACCTTCGGAGCTTTAGCGAAGGTAACACTTGTTTGGGTTTGCGGTGGCATGTCAACAGCTTTGCCATGTAATAACTCTTCTATAGTCAATATCTGTATTTTGGGATAATCTTTATTCCAGCCGGGCGAGTGGTAAAAGCCAGCGCTCACCGCCTCGGTTTGCATTGGTCCTGTTGGTGGCTCTAGAGTAATAAAGATGCCCAAAGCATCATGGGCAGCCACTGCCTTCAGCTCTCTAATGGCATTGACGCCTACATGTCCGCTCTTTACCTGAACCACGGCTCGTTTTGGCTTGCCACTGGGGTCATCTATGAAGTGGATAACGCCATCAATTCCTTTGTCAGCACCTTTCTTCTTCTCACCAAGAGGTCTGGCTTTAATCAAGCCAAGTGCCCACCATTGGAACTGATAGCGGTCCTGCCTTGCCAGAGCCCTGGCTGAAGCTAAGTCTACCGGCTCGCCAATAACCTCAAATTGAATGCCAGGGAAGCTATCACGGAGGCGGTTGCGCATCAAGGTAATAGCTAAATGGGTAATATCAATGCCTATCCATCGCCTATTCAGCTTTTGAGCAGCAACAAGTGCTGTGCCACAGCCACAGAAGGGGTCGAGGACAATGTCACCTTCGTTAGAGCTTGCTTTGATTATCCGCTCC
>JAGHCA010000073.1 GCA_021160725.1 Dehalococcoidia bacterium
CCATATATCAATTCTGCTTTGCTGAGTGTTGTCCTTGAGGGACTCATCCGTATTGGCATTTTCATTGCCTATCTCAAGGTGATAAGTTTCATACCTGATATTAAGAGGGTTTTTGCTTACCACGGAGCCGAGCATAAAGTGGTGAATGCCTATGAAGCAGGCGTTCCTTTGGAAGTGGAGTCGGTTAAGAATTATTCTACTGCCCATGCTCGCTGTGGCACCGCCTTTCTATTTATAGTTCTAATCATAGCTATCTTTATCTTTGCTTTGGTTGGGCAGCCGGCTCTATGGATACGCATATTATCTCGAATAGCCCTCATTCCAGCCATTGCTGTTATTAGCTATGAAATCATGAAATTTGGGGCAGCCCACGCCAACAACCCGATAGTCCGAATTCTCTTGGCTCCAGGGCTGTTGTTGCAATCTATAACCACAAGGGAACCTGATGATAGTCAAATAGAGACTGCTATATCGGCGCTAAGCGAGGCTATTAAGATTGACAGGGCTACTGATGCTAGCCCCAGTACATAATGGACGGATAAGAAGGTGCAATGTTTATGTTGTATCTTCGCTCTCTAGTTTCTGGAAGAAGCAAGTCCGATTGCCGGTGTGACATACTGGACCTGTAGGCTCAGCCTTTATAAGAAGGGTATCGCTATCGCAGTCCTTGATGATAGCTTTCAGCCTGAGGAAATTGCCTGAAGTTTCTCCCTTGTGCCACAATTCCTGCCGACTACGGCTATAGAACCAGACGTCTCCGCTGGCTAATGTGCGCTTCAGCGCCTCTTTATTCATATAGCCCAGCATCAGGACTTCATCGTTCCTGGCATCTTGGATAATAGCTGGGATCAAGCCTTTATCGTTAAATTTTAACATTTGCCTACTAAGTCCCGAATTTTATTATAGCTTCCCCCAAATCAATATCCCCGGTATAAAGAGCTTTGCCTATAATGGCTCCTGCAACGCCGAGTTCCTTTAGTCTCCGTAAATGCTCCAATTTGGCAATTCCGCCGGCGACAATGACGGGGACATTTGTTTCAGCAAGCAATCTATTTATCATATCAAAGTTAGGCTCGGTGAGGGTACCGTCCTTTTTTATATCAGTATAAATGAAGTGTCTCACTCCGGCATCAATCATCTCGCGGCTTAACTGGAGAACCTCAAAAACTGTATTCTTCCGCCAGCCGTGTATGGATATTTTGCCATCTCGGGCATCAAGGCTAACTGCGATAGCATCGCCGAATTGCTGGCATAGCTTTTTTACCAGTTCCCTGTTCTCTATCGCCGCGGTTCCCAGAATTATTCGGCTTATCCCCTGATACAGCAGTTTTTCTGCCACCTCTTCTTGCCTGATGCCACCGCCCAATTCTATTAACAGGCCACTTTCTTTTATTATTTGTAGAACCATCTCCATATTTTTGGGCTCACCGGCAGCCGCTCCGTCCAAATCGACAATATGAAGCCATCTTGCTCCCTGGGAATACCAGGTCAAGGCTACTGACACTGGATCCTCATTAAAAACAGTCTGTTGGTTATAGTCACCCTGATATAACCTGACGCACTTGCCACCTCTGATGTCAACGGCTGGGATTATCTCCATCTTCGGTTCTCTCCCGATTTCCTTAACCTCTATACTATCTCTACCCTGATTATTTTTTGACAGTTGCTCTACAATAATTCCGACTCTGCTCTCTGTAAAATACGGGATATTTCTCTGTCAACATCCTCAGGAAGAGGCGTAACTTTATGCGTCGCCAGTATCTCCCTCACTTTCTCCCTGGCTACCTCATCAATCGTCCGGGACCCACGCTGCTCCCACGTCTCATAGCTGCTTATATTACTCAGCCGCGTCATCCATATCTCCCGAAAATGCTCCACTGTATGCTTTTCCCCCAGATATATCCCCCCAGGACCTACCTTAATCTATAATATCCACAGTCAGAGTGTCTTCATTTACCTCAATCCCTTCCACAAACCTCAGCGCATAATCTATAATCTCATTACCAATTACTAACGCCTCTGCAGATGTCATGCGGGCTCCATCCACCCCCCATGCCAAGAGCAATGTCGGGTGTTGTTGATATGTGGGTAAGAATTGTCGTTGCCTTTTCATAGCCAGCTTGTGTGTCCAGAACCTTGGAGGTAGTGCCACCTGTCACACTTATCTCAATGGGCAAATCGTAATAATGGGCTATCTTGTTAAGCCCCAGATGCATTAAGCTGTTTTCAGGTGATGGCATGTTTGCCCCTGTTTTGAAGTCTATCGTGTCAACTGAAGCCGCATACACCACAGGCGCACCGGGACTGGAAAATTCCTGTATAACCAGCCCTCCCAGAAATTCAGCGTTGCTAACTACCATCGTTCCCGCCAGCGTAGCCGGGCCCGTTCCGCCCGCGCTCGGCACAGGCATTACAACAACTGGAATACCAGCCCTGCCCAGCTCTATACTCGCCTCCGTCATCCCTTTATCGTAGCAGAGTGGAGACAGCGTACAGATAACATGGGAAAATATAGGTCTTTTCCTCAATTCTTCCCGTCCACCAACAATAGCAGCAGCAATCTCAATCTGGTATTGAGCTTCTTTGCCTGTTGTTGAATCTCCTTCAAAATGCTTCTCCGAATTCCTTAAACCCGTACACATATCAACTATGTACCGCACAGGCGCCGGTACATCACTGCTCGCCCCCAACGGCCAGATGAGGTCAACATGGTCAAGATAATCCGCTATCCTTGCGAACCTGGCGATATCCTCACTGGTGGAATATTGCCGCTTGCCCGTCTCCCAATCTAATAAGAACGGAGCCCCTCCCGTAGCACAGAAATGCGTCTCCTGCTTGTTCAATACAAAGTCATACCTGGGATTCCGGGCAGCATACTTTACGGTCTTGGGCGCCATCTTCAATGCTTCCTCAACTACATTCCGCGGGATGGAGACATGGCCAGTCTCGTAGTCCACCTTCGCTCCAGCCTTCTTTAAGATATCCAGAGCCGGCTTGCTCATCACCTTGATGCCCGTCCTCTCCAGCACCCGCAGCGAAGCTTCGTGAATAGCCTCTATCTCACTCTCCGATAAAAAACTTATCCCGGGTTTACTCATTCGCTCTAACCTCCCTGAAATTAATTCTAGCCAATTTGAGGCTGGCGGGAATCCTTCTTCCCCTCCATTTTAGTAATTCACCCTCATCCAATCCCCCTTCAAGGGAGAAGACTAATCTAAGACTGAAGGAAATTCTTTCTCATCAGCTCTATCTTTACTCTCCTCCGATATCCCTCTCAGCATCTTCAATAATCCGACTTATCTCCTTATCCACAGACTCTTCGATGAGAGGGGCTCTATGTGTTTCAAGTATCTCCCTCACTTTTGCCTGCGCTTTCTCAATAAAGGAACCCTTCGCCGCAGGGTCAAGAATGAAGGTGTCAGAGAGTTCTCTGCTCCATATCTCTTTCTTGAAGTGCTCTAATGTATGCTTCGTATCCAGAAAATGACCACCAGGACCAACTTTGTGAATAACGTCTAGCGCTAACGTATCATCATTTACCTCAAATCGGCGTAAATACGCACGCGCATGCTCATAAGTTTCTGCATCAAGTACTAACTTGTCCAGCGCAGCACTTATTGCCAAGTCAACGCCTCCAAACGAGGCGGCAATGTCCGTGCGGGTCATCCAACTCAGAGCCATCTTCATCATGACCCTCTCAACATCCGCCATACTATCTGATTTAGGTCCAGGAGG
>JAGHCA010000012.1 GCA_021160725.1 Dehalococcoidia bacterium
CATGAGTGGGATGGAAACTCAATCGGTACTGGACCATTTAAGTTCGTGGAATGGGTGCCAGGAGAATACCAACGCTGGACACGCAACAACGACTGGTGGGGAGACCTGCCGGAGGTACAAGATTTATATAACCGTATCTATTCCACTACATCGACTACGATACTGGCATTGCAGACCGGCGAGATAGACACGTTTACCGAATTCCCTCTTTCTCCATCCTTTATAGATGAATTGGATGCGGACCCAGATATCACGGTTGACATAGTACCGGGGATTACAATAGTGTACTTGGCATTCAATCTCTACTCCGACGGATACCGAGACGAGGAGGGCGGAGGACCATATCTCGAGCCGGAGGTGAATCCGCTGCAGGACAAAGTCCTCAGGCAAGCTATTGCCTACGTCATAGACGCGGAAGACATTATAGACATGGTATATCAGGGGTATGGCGAAATGGTGGACAACTTCGTATACCCCGAGAGCCCGAATCACAACCCAGACTTGGAGATGTATGAGGCAGACACTGCTAAGGCTCGTAGCATGCTCGAGGCTGCGGGATACTACTGGGCGGAGTAAGATTGCACAGTAGCATTCCCTGAAGTGATACTAAGTGTCTAAGTGGTGATGATGGCAAGAACGGAAATCGGAGGAGTCATCATCACCACTTCGTCATATGGTGGCCGGTTATGATCTTCACTTCTCTCCAGACTGTTGGCCCGATGCTATTCTTTAGATGGAGATAGACATCTACATCCTTCAGCAAATAAGATACGCGTTCTAGCACCTTGTTCTTAGTGTGGTAGACGAAGACATGGCAGATAGCGTACAATGTAGCAAATCAAGACAATCAAGTTCGTGCACGACTTCTTGAGGATGTGGGTATGTAGAAGTATGAAGCAGCAGGTTGAGGTTGACATCGCGGAGACAAATTATAATATGAAGGAGATATGAGTATGCTTAGCGAAATTGAAAATCAGATATTGCGTGGTATATCAGCGGCTAAAGCCTATCAGCATGTGGAGAATATTTGCAGGTTTGGAAACAGGTTGACTGGCAGTGAAGCAGACAACAAAGCTGCGGATTACTTTGCCGCAACATGCTCGGAATATGGTTTATATACTTATTTCGAGGAATTTGAAACAGATTGCTTCGAGCCAATTGCCGGCGAGCTATCAGTTGTAGAACCCGAAAGTAAAAATATCAAATACATTCCAATGAGATTTTCACCTTCCACTTCAAAGGAAGGCATAACTTCAGAATTAGTTGATGTAGGGGCCGGAAAGGAAGAAGATTACAGGGAAAAGGACACAAAGAATAAAATAGTGCTGCTTACACGAGGCTTCGAAGAGACCAACTTCCTTTCCGAAATTTGTATCGCCAGTAAGCATGGAGCTTCGGGAGTTATTGTGGCTAATTATGAATCCTGGCCTCACCACGGTGTTTTGGAACCCGAGCTATTTGAACTTGAAAAGCGACTCTTGCCAATTGAGCCAAATCCAATCCCGGCTATAAATATTTCCTTAGAAGATGGCCAGTATTTACGAGAATGTTTGCTCAAGTACGAAAAGGTAAAAATGCGCCTGCGTTTACAGGCAATTACCGAAAAGCGTGTGACGCAAAATGTAAGATGTCTTTTACCTGGAACTATGCTGCCCGAGGAACGTGTGATACTCGGTGCTCATCATGATACGGAGAATACTCCGGGAGCGGATGATAATGCTTCGGGTTTAGGGGTATTGCTCGAGATAGCGAGGGTTCTCTCGACACATCCCTGCAAGAGAACTATAGAATTTTATTCACCGGGATGTGAAGAGGGGCGCTCGATAGGCTCATGGGAATACTGTAAGCGCCACAAGTCTGATTTACGCAATATTGTTGCTTTCATTAATGTTGATATGGTTGGTGGAGGAGGCGATTTATGTATAATTACGGAGGGCCGGTGGCCTGATAAGAAAATTATTACTCCTGAATGGTTATGCCTGTTCGTTGACAAAGTAGCTAAAGAGCTTAACTATAAAACTAAGTTTGCCGCCAATGATATTGGGACCAGTGACGAAGGTAGATTCATCGATGCTGGGGTGCCGGCGGTATTCTTGTGGAAACCATGTGATGTGCATTATCACAGTATGTTGGATACACCGGAATATGTCGACCCAAACAGCCTGAAAGTAGTGGGTGAAATTAGTGGGCTAGCTGCGTGGCGATTAGCAAACCGCTGATATAATCTAAACCTACGGTAGAATATAGACGGACAAGATTGTATCTGGTCACTTTGCTGGCAGAGAAACCTGTGCTGGTGCAGGAAAAAGAGAGGGCTATTTGCTGACTATCAAGGAAGGTCGCTGCTACAGTAAATAGCCGTTCGCGATTAATTGAGTCTACAGGGCTGTGGTTTTGGTGTGTATTTGCCAGTTTCACGTAAGGACTGGAGAGTTCTGTCAGGCAAAGGTGTGGTATCGAGGGAGATATTGCTATCGGTTTGGTGAGCGGAGCAGAATCAAGAGCCCCAGATAGCTTGAGACTGATAATAAAGAGGAGGTGTCGTGGAGCAAAAAGTTAAGAGAGCGCTGGAAGTAATTGAAAGAGAAACGGCTGCGTTAGGATCAGCAGCCGCCTTCGCTAGGTCTTATCCTTTAGTTGCCGAAGAGGGCAAGGGAAGCTATATAACGGATGTGGATGGGAACAGGTACCTTGATTTAGGGGGAGGGGCGGCAGTTACAGCCATCGGACATTGCCATCCTGAAGTCATTGCTTCAATCAGGAGGCAGGCAGATAAACTGATACATAATTGTTTTTCAGAAACCTCGAATGAAGTGACTGTCAATCTGGCTGAGACCCTGATAAAATTGACCCCTGGCGACTTTGCAAAGAAGATCGTCTTTGGCTTGTCTGGGTCGGATGCGAATGAATGCGTTGCCAAATTAGCTCCATATTACACTAAAAAAAGCCGTTTTATCTCCTTTATAGGTGCTTATCATGGTCAAAGTTTAGGAGCGTCGGCCCTCTCAGGTTATACTCCCCAATCTCTATTTCCAAGCTACATACCTGTAACCAAGGTCCCTTATGCGTACTGCTATCGTTGCCCATTCAAATTAACTTATCCTCAATGTGACCTGCATTGTGTAAAATTCATAGAGGACTATATTCTTCAGACTATATCTCCCCATGAAGACACCTGTGCTCTCATTATCGAGCCTATTATGAGTGACTTTGGTAATATCGTTCCTCCTGACGATTACATTCCCGAGTTGAAGAGAATGTGCGCAAAGTACGGGATCCTGTTTGTAGTAGATGAGGTAAAAACAGGCTTCGGGCGAACTGGCAAGATGTTTGCAATAGAACATAGTGGAGTGGTTCCTGATATGATGACTATGGGTAAGCCAATAGCCTCCGGCATGCCTCTTAGTGCCTGTGTCGCAAAAGCCGAGATTCTAGACAGCGCAGTTGCTGGTCATCTTTTTACCACAGGAGGAAATCCAGTATGTTGTGCCGCTGCCCTAGCTACGATTGACGTAATTAAAAAAGAAAAGCTGGTGGAAAATGCTGCGAATATTGGTGATTACTTTATGCAGCAACTACAGGAATTGAAAGTTCGTTCTAAGATTGTCGGAGATGTCAGGGGTAAAGGCATGATATTGGGGATAGAATTCGTAAAGGATAGAAAAACAAAGGAACCAGCCAGCACCGAAACGGCCAAACTCTGCTACAGAGCGTGGGAGAAGGGAATTGTTATTGGCTACATGGGGCTATACTCTAATATCATTGAAATTACTCCCCCCCTCAACCTAACCAAAGAAGATGTAGATTTTGCAGTAAAGGTACTTTCTGAATCCATAGAGGATGTAGAGCTGAGTTTATAAGAGACATGTTACAGCGACCAAACCTCGACCATGAAAATAAGCTCAAATCACAGGGCTATATGCTTATCGCTGGCATTGATGAAGCTGGGCGGGGAGCTCTGGCTGGCCCGGTAGTCGCCAGTGCTGTCATCCTACCCCATCCAGCCAATCTACCCTGGTTTGAGCTGGTCCGTGACAGCAAGGAACTAAACTCCAGGAAACGTGAATCCCTCTTTGACTTGATTAACAAAGAAGCCGTGGCGGTGGGTATTGGCATTGTTACCCCTCAGGTGATTGACTCCATCAATATCTTCAAGGCAACCAAATTGGCTATGATGCAGGCGGTAGAGAACCTGTCCGAACAACCGAACTTCCTCCTCATTGATAGGCTGAGCTTGTCTCAATGTCCTATCCCTCAAGAGGGGATAACCAGAGGTGATAAAACATGTCTCTCCATTGCCTGTGCCTCTATCATGGCCAAGGTCACCCGAGACCGTATGATGGAGGAATTCGACCAAATTTATCCTGGCTATGGATTTGCTCAGCACAAAGGCTACGGAACAATGAAACACATATCTTGCCTGCAAAAGCTCGGACCTTCACCAATTCACCGTCGATACTTTGCCCCTGTCAGAAATATAATTATGGGCCAAAGCCCTGGCACCACAGATCCTGTTAATTCTGCCCTTCTCTCTCTGCCATTGTGAGCGAAACGAAACAATCCGACATTACTTAGAGCCAATTCCATAAAGAATTTCAGTCCACGTGTGGCACAGTTCAGACCGTGAAGCTATCAGCCTTTTCCATGGATCGCAACCAATGAAGGCGGATATTAAAGAGTGTTAAAATAAAGTAATGCAAGCCCTGCTCCTGGCTTCTCAATGATAATACTGGAGTAACCTAGCACTCAAAATTAGTAACTATTAAAAGGAGGACTAGCAAAATGTCCTGCAATCTCAGAAACAAGAGCGTTCTCAAGCTACTGGATTTCTCGCCCGAGGAGATTAAGTTTTTACTAGACCTTTCTGCACATCTGAAACGGGCGCATTATAACGGCACCGAGCAGCCGAGGATGACTGGCAAGAAAATCGTTCTAGTCTTTGAAAAGAGTTCTACCAGAACGCGATGTGCTTTTGAAGTAGCTGCCTATGATCAGGGGGCGAGGATAACGTATCTGGGCCCATCCACCTCGCAACTGGGCGAGAAAGAGTCCATGAAAGATACAGCTCGCGTACTGGGCAGGATGTATGACGGGATTGGTTACCGCGGATTTGGACAGAAGGTTGTAGAGTTGCTTGCGGAATATGCGAATATACCTGTTTGGAATGGGCTTACCAACGAATTTCATCCCACCCAGGTACTGGCAGATATTCTTACCATCATGGAGCACACCAACAAACCTTTAAACCAGGTGAAGCTCGCATATCTGGGGGATGCGCGATTTAATATGGGAAATTCGCTCCTTATTGGCACAGCCAAGATGGGAATGGATTTTCGCTGCGTTGCCCCAAAGAGCATGCAACCGGGGCAGGAACTTGTGCAAAAGGCGCAGGAAATAGCCACAGAGACAGGAGCCAGGATAAACATAACGGACAATGTAGAAGAGGGGGTAAAAGGTTGCGATTTTCTCTATACGGATGTTTGGGTATCCATGGGTGAGCCGGAAGAAGTCTGGAAGCAAAGAATCGAGCTTCTGAAGCCGTACCAGGTAAATAAAGAACTGGTTAAAATGACAGGCAACCCTGAGGTGAAGTTCATGCACTGCTTACCCGCGTTCCATAATAGGGAAACAACCGTCGGCGAGGACATTTATCAGAAATTCGGTCTGGAGAGCATGGAGGTTACTGAGGAGGTTTTCGAATCGGAGGCTTCAATAGTGTTTGATGAGGCTGAAAACAGAGTCCACACTATAAAAGCAGTAATGGTGGCAACACTAGTTAGTTGAATAGATACGCCGGCGCCACTGAGTTGACTATAGTCATTTTAACGCTGGGAAAGGTTTGCCAGGCAAGGAGCCATGGAAATGCTGTGCATTAGCACCAGGAAACCCAAGAAAGACAAGCCCCAGGCAATGCCTGTTACTTTTCGATTTGAACATTATGTAATTGAATTTCATGCTGCCTTTATTTCTTATATTTGGCTATGGCACTCAGCATATCCTCCAGGTTTTATCCTAGCGACCAGCATCAGTTAGCCGGGTTTATTCCTAGTGCTATTTCCCAGCGAGCTCCAGCCCGGTATAGCACCGCCGGAGAAGAAAATCGTACCGCACATCAATTACCACAACAGCTGCCTTGTTTTCAATCATTCATTTTTATCATTCGATTATATCCTCAGGTTATGTTATTTGGTTGGAGGAGAAACTCGTCTTATCTAATTTTCGTCTTTCCACGAATTCCTTCCGATCCTTTTATTATGCTATTAAATCCCCAATTTAAGCATTTTATTTACTCCTATGAAGACGCTAGAAGGCAAGGAATGCTGTGTTATAATGCATCACAAGAGGTGTTAAATTGAAATCCATCGTATCCATTGTTAAGATGACTCAAGACCCAGGCAGGGAGGAGATCTTTGAGGCAGTTAGCCAGGCTGTGGAAAAAGCCGGGGGGTTACCCCCAGTAATCAGCACCGATAAGAAAGTGCTCATTAAACCCAACTTAGTAGCGGTGCCCCATGATCGCAGAAGTGGGGCGACAACTCACCCAGAAGTTTGCCGGGCTTTGGCTGAACTGGTGAAGGCTCGAGGGGCTAAGCCCATTATAGCCGAGTCAGCAGCAGTGGGAGTGAAAACCAGGACAGTAATTGAAAAGATGGGTTATTCGGAGCTGGAGAAAGAAGGTTACCAGGTGATTGACTTAAAGGAAACTCCCCGGGTTAAGGTCCATAACCCGGAGGGGAGGATAATCCCAGATTTTGAGACGTTTAAGCTGGTTCAGGAAGCCGATGCTATTATTAGCGTACCCGTTATGAAGACCCATGATTCAACAGAAGTCACCCTCAGCCTCAAGAACTTGAAAGGGCTGATTTCCGATAAGCCAAAAATGGCAATGCACCGGCTTGGCTTATTTGAAGGTGTCCCGGAAATTGTTAAATATTTTAAACCTGTTTTTGCCGTTATTGATGGTATCTATACCCAAGAAGGTATAGGACCGGTTTTTGGCAGCCCAGTGGAAATGGACCTGGTTATGGCCAGCTCAGACCTGGTAGCACTGGATTGTATCAGCAGCATGGTTATGGGATATAAACCAGAAGAGGTATTGTTGACGAGCTTTGCTGCCAAACTGGGCATTGGTACCATGGAGCTTTCTCAAATCGAAGTGGTAGGAGAAGCCGTGGATAAGGTGCATCGGCGTTTCAAAAGGGCTGCTGAGGATGATATCTTAAAAGAAGCCCCTCCTTTCCAGCTTATCTTCCAGAACGCCTGTACAGGATGCCGCAATAGCGTTGTGAGCAGCCTAATTGATTTAAAAGAATACGGCCATCTGGACTACTTGAAGGACAAGGTAATCATAGCTGGCCCCGTAAAAGAAATACCAGCCGGAGTGAGTTCAAACAATCTGATAGTGGTAGGCAAATGTGCTCGGAAATTTAAGGACAAGGGGTTTTTTGCACCCGGTTGTCCACCCTATGATGTCCCGTTCGCCAAATTCTTCGAGGATGACGCGAGACAGGCTGGTCTCCATGTTGTCCAGCAAGAAAAGGAGTAAAACAGGTATTCTTGGCTGCCCGTGGGAAAACCCTCAGGGGACAGTTTGTGAACTGAATCCGGCAGGTCTTGCTGAACATGGATCATGCGCTATTGCATGGTTCAAAGTTTTTTCTTAAAAAAAAGAGAGCAGAGAGTAGAAAGAGAGGATAATAGAAGATAAGCAAATCCAGTATAAGTTTTTTATCCCAGGACGAGCTGAAAGCTTGGATCGACCAGCTTCATTCAGCAAGCGGCGTGGATTAGCAAGGGAAAGAGAGCTGTGGGCTGGCTAATATAAATACCGTATGAACGTAGGCTCAGAGGAATAACACGAATAACTAAGAAATTGCGAGGTGACGATTATGTTTGATTTGATTATTAAGAACGGAAAGGTAATTGATGGGGCGGGTAACCCATGGTTCAAAGCAGATGTGGGAATCACTGGGCAAAGAATATCGGCAATCGGCAGACTAAGCGCCGAAAAAGCATCAGAAATCATAGATGCTACCGGGCTGGTGGTGTCTCCAGGCTTCATAGACATGCACTCTCATTCTGACTTCGTGTTGCTGGTGAATCCAAAGGCAGAGAGCAAGATCAGACAAGGAATAACAACCGAAGTTATCGGCAACTGCGGTGAATCCGCCGCTCCCTTAAATGACCTCAAGAAAGAAGAGATTAGGAAGACCGACTCGCTCATTGAAGAGGCCAAACTGCAACTTGATTGGGCGACGATGAAAGACTACTTGACTAGGTTAGGACAGCAGGGGGTGGCTGTTAATGTCGTCCCTCTGGTCGGACACGCAAATTTGAGGGTTTGTACCATGGGATTTACTGACAGAGCGCCAACAAAGACAGAGCTAGAGGAGATGAAGAAGAGGTTAGCGCAGGCAATGGAAGAAGGGGCCTCTGGTATGTCCACAGGGCTAATTTACCCGCCCGGTTGTTACGCCAAAACTGACGAGCTGATAGAACTCTCTAGAGTGGTGGCAAGTTATGGGGGAATCTACGCTTCTCACATAAGAGACGAAGGCGAGAAATTGCTTGAGTCTGTGAAAGAAGCTATAGAAATAGGCGAAGAAGCAGGACTACCTGTTGAGATTTCTCACCACAAAGCTGAGGAAAAGGCGAATTGGGGAAAAGTCAAAGAAAGCCTCAAGATGATCGAGGATGCCAGAGGTAGAGGAATAGACGTAACTTGTGATGTTTACCCATATATAGCTTCAAGCACCGTATTAAGCGCGGCGCTCCCCCAATGGGCTTATGAAGGAGGAACCGAAAAACTTGTTCAAAGACTAACAGATGCGGAAACCCGGGGTAGGCTAATCAGAGAGATGAGAGAAGAATCACCAGATCGGGCAAGCTTGGTAGAAGCCGACAGATGGGACCTCATTCAAATAGCTCAATACAAGAGCCATCCAGATCTTGAAGGAAAAACCATTAGCGAAATCGCCCAAACAAAACACATGGATCCGTTCGAGCTTGTATTTGACCTTCTAATTGACGATGCAGCTATAAGCATCGTGTGTTTTCTCATGTGCGAAGATGATGTTTGCACCGTTCTACGGCATCCTGTGTCAATGATAGGAACGGACGGCTGGGCAGTTGCGCCACACGGAGTGTTGGGCAAGGGTAAGCCCCATCCGAGAAGCTACGGTAGCTTTCCCAGAGTATTGGGTAAGTACGTAAGGGAAGAGAGAATATTGACGCTTGAAAATGCCATACGAAAGATGACATCGTTACCAGCACAGAAATTGGGACTAAGAGATAGAGGAATCATCAGAGAAGGAATGTGTGCAGATATTACTATATTTAATCCTGAAACCATCACGGACAGGGCCACTTATCAGAATCCACATCAGTACCCTGACGGCATAGAATACGTGATAGTGAACGGCGAAATCGCGGTGAGAGACAGAGGACATACTGGTGCACTGGCAGGCAGAGCCCTACTCCCTCGCAAAATTACTGCTGGAGGATAAGATACGCGAAAACTCATACCGGCCTACCTCTTCGCACGGTTCAAGAATACCAACCTTGCGTCTATGCAGGATAGAACATATGTGCCTTCAGCAAACAAAAGCACTAGAGGTTACCGCTATCTCCAACTCCCTTTTAGCAAGTTCTCTGAAGAAAGGCTTCGGGTCCACGCCTCTCTCTGGGGGAAACACTCCCTTCGTCTTAATCTCACCCCTGTAGAGCATTCTAGCTGCTATCGAGGGTGAATGTCCCGTTCTATGCTGTGCATTAGTCAATCCTTTATAGGGGCGGTTAAGCATCAACGCCGTGTACTCGACCTTCTCTTTATTCTTCGTCCCCACGGCTACAACTCGCGTACAGCCATAATCAACAACCTCCCCTTGTTCAGGGGGAAGCTGTACCAGGCAAGAGAAGAGAACATCACTAGGGATGACATCAATGTCGCCTACCTTTAGAGGTTTATGGCTCATAAGGCCACAGTCAACCAGGAAGTTCACCTTTTTCACGAAATCGGGTGTAAAGCCGGCTCTCACGCTCACATTTTTTACACCCTTTTCTTCGAAGGTCTCGGCGACAGTCCAGACCTCTGAATGAGGAATACAAAATGCAGGGCGCATTCCTATTGGAGCAGGGAATTCAATGTACTGGATACCGCTTTGAGGTGGTACGGTCACAAATTTTGCGTCCTGGAAAATCAAGGGGGACTCTACAAACTCCTCAAACGCAAAAGGTTCCTTAATCGGTAAGGTTGAAGTCCCTATGCTTTCATAGGCGAAGCTTATCTCCACAGTACTCATGGTGTCCAATCTGTCCGCCAACTCTCTCACCATCAGATTAGATATACCTGGCGAACTTCCTAAGCCCAGAACACCACTTAAGCCTGCTTTCGTGAATGCATCGCTCATGGTTGCAGCCTGTTTTTCTTCTTCTTTGTCCAGCTGTCCGAGATTAATCACGTGCACTCGGGCTTCCAGAGCTGCTTTAATAATAGATAGAGAAGTAGTACTAGAAACATAGGTTGAATCTATAACAACATCACTCCCTTTCATCAGGTTTACCAACTTTGCATATTCAGCTATGTCGATGCATGCCGGAATCAATTTTTCATTTTGAAATTCGTCAGCTACATTTTTCACTTTTTCGCAGTTTATATCCGCTATGATGACTTTAGATACCTCATCAGTATCTATCTCCAACAAATCTTTTATTATGGCGTAAGCCATTCTTCCAGCCCCGCCAAGAACCAATACTCTCATTTTTTCATCCTCCTGTTAATTTTACTTTGCCTCAGATTTGAGTACAGATTCACCTGTATGTAATGTCAGTCAATTCTAGGCAAGCCAATGCTGCCAAAACAATACAACTCACCATCGTGCCTGTCAAATCCTTGATACTGAAACATTTTGGTCGGTCGGGGTTGAAAATAAAAGAGAGACCTCATAGAATTCCGAGACGGCTTCTAGTAAGCTAATCTTTGAATTAAGTAGGCCTCTCAAAAGAAAGCATAGATGAGAAATTAATGAGGCAGAAGGACCAACGTCTCAAGGTAGAATCACTGAAGTGACACCGAATAATCACCGTTTTTGGTAATGTCAGGATAAAGAATAGGCTGTACCGATATAGTAATGGTAAGCACCATTTCCTTCTGGATGAAAAGATGGGACTGGATAAGGGTTGCCAGTTGAGTCCTTTGAGGGAATTATCACCTGGTGATGGTCTTAAATCGTCCCTGAATACAAGTTCTGCGGGCATTGACTCATGTAGTTGGAGGTTTAGCTTGATTGGTCATCTGTGATTCTCACCGACCAAGAATTGATAATTATATTAAAAGAGCCGAGTTGCAAAATTTGCCTCTTCTCTCTAAAATACTTTTCTACTCAGGCTATAAGCCAGGCAAACAAAGGGCCATTAGCTCAGTTGGTTAGAGCACGGTCCTGATAAGACCGGGGTCTGTGGTTCGAGTCCACAATGGCCCACCATGATGCACACTAGACAGAATTGGCATCTCCTATACGGTTAGTCCTATCGGTGGTAGTGGTATTGTGTAGTCGAGCAGCACTTTGTCTCCGATTACTTTAACCTCCTTGACAAAGCTCTTGATAAAGGACTTCCTCTCCGCCAGAGAGCCATTGCTGAGCACATCGCGCAGGTCCTGAACATAACACATTACTGTTGCAGTATCTGCCAGTTCCAGCTTCCCTTCCTTCATCTGCCATTCCAGTTCCCATTTTCTCGTCTGTAAATTATCCTTACGGGCTTTGAGATCTTTAATACGAGGTGCCAGGTCGTCAAGCCTCAAATTACCTGTCTCAAATGCATCATATAGACTATCCCGCCGACGATAAAATCGAGGTGATTAAGAGAGCCAACGAGAATGGGATAGCTTTGGAAACAGTTTACTTGAAACCCAGTGACGAGAAATCAAGAAGGTTGATCAAGCCTGAAATTATTCGGAAATAGAGAATATCTCGGCAAGAGCAATCTAGGCATGTGTGCCTTCTGTCTGAAGAGGAACGAGAAAAGAGCACTCCGAGTTGTCAGGATACTGGAGATGCGCCAAGCGTGAACGACGCCAGCCTGAACTGCAGAATGTAGCGATATCTGCAATCCCTAATCGGACTAAACACTTGGTAGTGGGGGCTGATATAATATAAACTGGAACTTTGGGAAAACTAGACTCATACAGAAAAAGGGAGGTGGAAAAATGATAAGAGTTATCGTCGAAAGGCATTGTCGTCCCGGTAAGGAAGCAGAGCTAGAGAGCTTGCTGGTGGAACTCAGGTGCATGGCTACGAAGCAGCGTGGTTATATTTCTGGTGAGACGCTCAAGTCAGTGTCTGATCCGTCATTGTGGCTGGTCATCAGCACGTGGATTGACGCCGACATGTGGAATAAATGGAAGACCACGGCGGAGCGTCTCGAGATAGCAAGAAAGATAGAGCCCTTGCTAATCGCTCCAGAGAAGATCTCCGTCTTTACTTTTATCAAGCGGGGAGGTGCAGAGTCTGCCCACACCATTGACACGTGCGTAGATTTGTTATTCATTATCAGAACTTTCCCCAAGCTCACATAGATCCAACAGGTTCGCTACCTTCTCCATTTCCTGGTAAGTGCTTTCTTTGCGGAGTATATAGCAAATTCACTTTAAAAGCTTTCCTGCTGCAGCTACCTTAACATTCTGTCCTCCCTTCTTCCTTTCGACGCTTTATTATCCGACGGGCCTAATGCCTAAATGATGAAAGCACGAATTCCTAATTAAAAGTTCTGTTTATCGTACACTTAAGTCCGCTTCTTACCTGTAGAATTTAGCAAATTAGGTCCCACTCAAATTACGCCAAACCGACTATTGACAAACTAAAGGGCAAGGTTTATATTTTAAATAATTAAATATAGGAAAAGGCTGAGAACAGGACTAGTACAGCCTAAGGCGGAGTTCAGAGAGTCGGGTAAGGTGTGAGCCGATACTTGCGCGAGGCTGGAATGGACCTGGGAGCTGCAAACCGAAAGGTTAACCACCTAGTAGGCTTTGTCGCAAGGGCAGCGTTATCACAGTCCAGGGTATCGCCAAGTTAGGCTGTACCTGAAAAGAGATGGCCTAAAAGGCCGAAAAAGGGTGGCACCGCGAAGGTTGAACCTCTCGCCCCTGGGCGAGAGGTTTTTTATTGTGAGTGATATGTATTATCCAACATTAGAAGAGGTTCGACAACTGAAGAAGCATGGCAATTTGGTACCAGTTTGCCGTGACATTCAGGCCGACCTGGAGACGCCAGTATCCGCTTACCTTAAGATAGCCCGCGGCAACTACTCCTTTCTCCTAGAGAGTGTCGAGGGTGGTGAGCGACTGGCTCGCTACAGCTTCATTGGCACCGAGCCCTCTCTTGTCTTAAGGACAGGAAATGAGAATCCCGTTGACCCATTGAATCGGGTGGAAAAGGAATTCACTCGACTTCGTCCCGTGCCCATTGCCGACCTTCCCAGATTCCACGGTGGCATGGTTGGCTACCTGAGCTACGAGGTTGCCCGCCACTTTGAGAGACTACCCTATCCTGATCAAGATCCCCAGGGTCTTCCCGAATCTGTGTTGATGCTGGCAGATACCTTGCTCGTTTTTGATCATATTGCACACAAAATCAAGATTGTCGCTCACGCTCACCTGGACGGGGATATTGAGACGGCATATCGAAAGGCAATTTGTAAGATTGACAACCTTGCGGACAGATTGAGACAACCGATACCTCCTGAGTATCCAGAAAAGGCTCACCCAACCAAGTTCGATATTTCATCAAATTTTTCTCAGGCCGAGTTTGAGGCTGTAGTTTCTCAAGCCAAGGAGTATATCTATGCCGGCGATATAATTCAGGCCGTCTTATCGCAGCGGTTGACAAGACCTACTTATGCCAGTCCCTTCGCCATATATCGGGCGTTGCGCTCTGGTAACCCTTCTCCCTATATGTACTACCTCCATTTAGGCGATTTCTATATTGTAGGAGCTTCCCCCGAGCTTCTGGTGCGAGTAGAGGATGGCATAGTATCTAATCATCCCATCGCCGGCACTCGCCGCCGGGGTAAGGATTCCACTGAAGATCTGGCTTTGGAAGAGGAACTCAAGAACGATGAAAAGGAGCGTGCTGAGCATATCATGCTCGTTGACCTGGGGCGTAATGACATCGGGAGAATTAGCGAGCCTGGCACGGTCGAAGTAACTCAGCTTATGGATTTGGAACGCTATTCACATGTTATGCATTTGGTATCGCATGTTCAGGGTAAGCTCAGAGCTGGACTTTCTCAGCTTGATGCCTTCCGCTCTTGCTTTCCTGCCGGCACCGTTTCCGGCGCACCCAAAATTCGGGCTATGGAGATCATCGCTGAACTAGAAAGAGAAAGAAGAGGGCCATATGCCGGAGCAGTAGGCTACTTCGACTTCTCGGGCAACCTGGATACTGCTATCGCCATACGTACCATTATTATCAAAGATAACATCGCTTATATCCAGGCGGGTGCTGGCATCGTCGCCGATAGTATCCCTGAGCGCGAATACCAGGAAAGCCTGAACAAAGCCCAGGCATTGCTGACTGCTATTGACCAGGCGGAGGCAGACCAGTACGCTCTTACGCATACAGCTTTACCCTGAAGAATTATCATCGAGGTGGAAAGGATTCAGTCAAGAATTTCCCAAAACAAGGAGCACAGCAGTGATTAAGGAAGCCATTGAAACTGTGGTCAACGGTCGCTCGCTGACCTTTGAGCAAGCAGCAGCCGTAATGGAGGAGATCATGATTGGCGAAGCCACCCCATCTCAGGTTGCCGCTTTTGCCACCGCCCTGCGCATCAAAGGAGAGACAGTGGATGAGATTGCTGGATTAGCCTCCGTCATGCAAGCTAAGGCAACACCGATCCAGGTCACACCATCAGTGGTAGATACCTGCGGGACAGGGGGCGATGGTTCTTCCAGCTTTAACATCTCTACAGCAGCCGCCTTCATTGTCGCCGGCGCAGGACTCAAAGTAGCCAAGCACGGCAACCGAGCAATGTCCAGCCACTGCGGCAGCGCCGACGTCCTGGAGGCACTGGGGGTGAAGATTGAGCTTGGAGCTGAGGCTGTTGCTCGATGTCTGGAGACAGTAGGCATCGGGTTTATATTTGCTCCCGCCTTCCATCCAGCAATGAAATATGTCACTACCCCCCGACGCGAAATCGGAGTTCGTACTGTTTTTAATATTCTCGGGCCCCTTACTAACCCTGCCAAAGCCAAATTTCAGGTCATCGGTGTTCCCTCGAAGGAACTGGGAGAGAAGATTGCCTACGTCCTCCATCTCCTGGGCACGGAACATTCCCTGGTGGTGCATGGCATAGATGGCATGGATGAAATTTCAATCAGCAGGAAATCTCTGGTGTGGGATGTCAATCACCATACGGTGCTGCCACCTTACGAAGTTTCTCCTGATGATTTTGGGTTTATGAAAGCAAGTATGACCCAAATTAAGGGGGGAACAGCCAGACAAAACGCAAAGATACTGCGCAGCATATTAAGCGGAGAGGTAGGAGCCAGGCGAAACATAGTTATTATGAATGCTGCTGCCGCACTGGTGGCTGGCAACCAGGCATCAGACCTCAAGGAAGGTGCCTCCATTGCCGAGAAGGCACTCGACAGTGGACAAGCTCTGGCT
Organism: Dehalococcoidia bacterium; assembly: GCA_021160725.1. Classification (GTDB taxonomy): domain Bacteria; phylum Chloroflexota; class Dehalococcoidia; order GIF9; family AB-539-J10; genus RBG-13-51-36. The sequence goes on from JAGHCA010000012.1 coordinate 15,672, forward strand.
AAACTCGACGAATTAATAGAATTCAGCCAAAGCCTGAACACAAAGTAACCAGTATTCGGCATTTAGCTAGCAACCAACTACTGCAAGTTGAAAAATGTTGGATAAAATTATCGCCCAAAAAAAGGAAGAGGTCGAGCAAAGAAAGAAGATAGCTACCATGGCTTATCTGCAAGAGTTTATTGCTCAACAGAAACCGGCGCTTGACCTCGCTCCTGCCCTTAAAGGCAACCACATCCGACTAATTGCCGAGGTGAAGCAGGCATCTCCATCACGGGGGATGCTAAGTCCCAGCTTCAACCCCACCGAGTTAGCCCAGACTTATGCTGAAGGTGGTGCTGCTGCTATTTCAGTGCTCACTGAGGCAAATTATTTTATGGGCAGCATTGAGCACTTAACAGCAATCAAAGAGGTGGTTAGACTTCCATTGCTGAGAAAGGATTTTATCTTCGACCCTTATCAGGTGTATGAGTCTCGAGCTTATGGTGCCGATGCTTTACTGTTAATCGCAGCCATCCTGAGCCAGAAACAGCTTAAGGAACTCGTCTCGCTGAGTCATAGCCTCGGTTTAAGGTGTTTGGTTGAAGTGCACAATGAAGTCGAGGTGGAAAGAGCAATTCTCAGCGAAGCGAAAATCATCGGAATCAATAATCGAGACCTCAATACATTCTCTATTGACATCAATATGACTCGTCTATTGCGGCCTCTCATTCCGCAGGAGCGAATTGTAGTTAGCGAGAGCGGCATTAAAAGCAGAAAGGACGTTGAAAAGCTCGGGAAATGGGGAGCTGATGCTGTACTTGTTGGCGAGGCTCTAGTTACAGCCAGCAATGTTATGGCTAAAATGAAAGAATTGATAGGAGAATAAGTTAGAATTTCGGATTCAAGATTTAAGTAATAACGGAAAAACCTAAGCATTAAATACTAGAGGACATGCAAAAGGCAAAATTTGAAAATCAGCTTAACAAAGCCTTCTTGCATTTTGAATTGTGATTTTAATTTTTTATCTTTGATTTTTGATATTTGTTAGAATTCGTTTAGAGTTTAGATAGCAGAATTTGGAGTTTAGTCTGCTATGACACGTGTAAAGATTTGTGGGATTAGAGACGAGGTCCATGCTCTGGCAGCGGTTGAGGCCGGTGCTGATTTTATCGGGTTAGTCTTCGCTCCCAGTAAACGACAGATAACTCCTGCCCAAGCACATGAGATAGCCAGTGCGGTAAAGAAAAGCAGCCATACCACAAAAGTGGTCGGCGTCTTTGTCAATGCACCGGCTTATCAGGTAAATGAGATCGCCGATTTCTGTGCTTTAGATTGGGTCCAGCTAAGTGGCGACGAATGCTGGGAGTATTGTCGCGAGGTTGTTGAACCAGTTATCAAGACAATTCGGGTAGGCCAGCAATCTCCCGAGGAGCTCTATGCCGAGTTATCCGCTGGAAGCAAATTACTTCCCTCACAAAGGTTCATCGCCCTCCTTGATTCTCGAGTTGAAGGCAAATATGGCGGAACAGGAGAAAGCTTCAACTGGAACTTAGCTCAAAAAGTAGCTAAAAGGTTTCCTGTCATTATTGCCGGTGGACTCAACCCAGAGAATGTAGCTAGGTTAATCGAGACAGTAAGACCATGGGGAGTGGATGTCTCCTCCGGGGTAGAAACAGGAGGGGTCAAGGACATAGCCAAAATAAGAGCATTCATTGAAGCAGTAAGGAAAGTCAATGAGAGAAGACAAGCAGCTACCTGATTCTCACGGTTATTTTGAGCAGTTCGGCGGCAAGTTCGTGCCCGAAACTCTAATGCCTGCTTTAGGCGAACTAGAGGAAGCTTACCAAGAGGCGAAGCGTGACTCGTCCTTCTGGGTTGAATTCCATTCCCTGTCCCGTGATTATACGGGAAGGCCAACACCACTTTATTTCGCCGAAAGGCTCACCAAATATTGCGGAGGGGCACAAATCTTTATCAAAAGGGAAGACCTGCTTCATACGGGAGCACATAAGATAAACAACGCTCTGGGACAGGGGCTCCTTGCCAGAAGGATGAAAAAACGAAGGATTATCGCTGAGACTGGTGCTGGACAGCACGGAGTAGCCACTGCCACCATATGTGCCAAATTGGGGCTGGATTGTATTGTCTATATGGGCGAGGAAGACGTGCAACGTCAGGCCCTCAACGTCTTCCGTATGAAGCTGTTGGGTGCAGAGGTGCGCCCTGTTTCCTCAGGTACCAGAACATTGAAAGATGCCATCAATGAGGCAATTAGAGACTGGGTGACTAACGTCAGAAATACCTACTACCTCCTTGGCTCAGTGGTAGGTCCTCACCCCTATCCAGTAATGGTGCGCGATTTCCAGTCGATAATAGGCAAAGAAGCCAGAGAGCAGATTCTAACTCAGTGCGGTCGCTTGCCCGACTACATCATCGCCTGTGTGGGCGGAGGCAGCAATTCCATCGGGATTTTCCATCCTTTTGTAAACGACAAGGACGTCAAGTTCATCGGTGTAGAGGCGGCGGGAAAGGGAATCAGGACAGGGAAACACGCCGCTTCCCTAGTTGCCGGTACAGTAGGGGTTTTGCATGGGACGAAATCCTATGTCCTTCAGGATGATGCCGGGCAGATTCTGGGGACTCGAAGCATCTCCGCCGGGCTGGATTACCCTGGAGTAGGACCTGAACACAGCTACTACAAGAGTACTGGGCGTGCCACCTATGTGGCAGTGGATGATAAGGAGGCGCTGAAAGCCTTCCAACTTCTCTGCCAGGCCGAAGGCATTGTTCCGGCACTTGAGCCAGCCCACGCTATATCCTACGCAGTCAAAATAGCAAGCTCCCTGGATAAGGAGCAAATTATTGTAGTCAACCTGAGCGGACATGGCGATAAGGACATGGATATTATAGTCAAAGCACTGGGGGTAAAGCTTTGAGCCGCATCGCTTCAGTTTTTGCCCAGAAAAAGCATACTGCTCTCATTCCCTACATCACGGTAGGCTATCCCAGCATCGAAACAACTTTGAAAATAGTGCCTCTTCTCGCCAGCAGTGGATGTGACATCGTCGAGCTCGGCGTCCCCTTCTCCGACCCTCTTGCCGATGGCGCCACCATCCAGCGAGCAAGCTATGAAGCGCTCAGGCAAGGAGTTACCCCCAAGGTTTGCCTTGAGGTGGCGCAGGAGCTAAGGAGGCAAGTGGAAATCCCTCTGGTGTTTATGACTTACTACAACCCCGTGCTGAAGTTCGGGTTGGAGCAATTTTGCTCAAAGTGCACCGAGGTAGGAGTAGACGGATTGATTATACCCGACCTCCCGCCCGAGGAAGGGCAGGAACTGGAACAATCAACCAAAAAGCACGGACTCGACATTATTTATCTTCTCAGCCCGGCTAGCACCGAAGAACGCATCAGTCTAGTGACCAGCAGGTCAAGCGGCTTTATCTACTTAGTTTCCCTGACCGGCGTCACTGGCGCCAGGGCTAAACTTCCCCAGGAACTGGAAGGTTTCGTAGCCAGAGTAAGAGAAAGGACGGAAAAGCCTCTTTGCGTTGGCTTTGGAGTCTCCACTCCCGAACAAGCCCGAAGAATTGCCAATGTAGCCGATGGTGTCATCGTGGGCAGCCGTATTATACAGTTACTCGACGAGGACAAGTCACTTAAAAATGTCCGTTTTTTTACTAAATCTCTGAGGGAAGCCCTATTGTAAAAGGAGGTCAATATGTACTAAGGTAACTCACTTCCGTATGTAGTTGATTAAGAAATTGAAAGGAAGACAAAATGGAAAGATCAATGTGGTTTTTAGACCAGAAGGACATGCCGACCAAGTGGTATAACATCCAGGCTGACTTGCCCGAGCCACTACCGCCTGTCTTACACCCCGGCACAGGAAAACCTATAACCCCCAATGATTTGGCACCCCTATTCCCCATGGGGCTTATTATGCAGGAGGTAAGCCAGGAGCGCTGGATTGAAATCCCCGACGAAGTGCTGGAGGTTTACCGCACCTGGCGCCCCACGGTGTTATACCGGGCGCGTCGGCTGGAGAAAGCCCTGGACACGCCAGCCAAGATTTTCTACAAGTATGAAGGGACAAACCAGGCGGGAAGCCACAAGCCCAACACCGCGGTGGCTCAGGCTTACTATAATAAGGTAGAAGGCATCAAACGTATAACTACTGAGACCGGTGCCGGGCAGTGGGGTAGCGCCCTAGCCTTTGCGGGTGCTTTGTTTGATATTGAAATCAAGGTCTATATGGTCAGGATTAGCTATGACCAGAAGCCCTATCGCCGCATCGCTATGGAGGTCTGGGGAGCAAACTGTGTCCCCAGCCCCAGCACGGACACCAAGGCGGGGCGAGATATGCTGGCAAAGTGGCCCGACTGCCCCGGTAGTCTGGGTCTGGCTATCAGCGAAGCGGTAGAGGATGCCGTATCTCGCGATGACACCCACTACTCTCTAGGCAGTGTGCTCAACCATGTCCTGCTTCACCAGACCATCATTGGTGAGGAGACCAGAAAACAGATGGAGATGGCTGATGCCTACCCTGATATTATCGTTGGCTGCATCGGCGGTGGCTCAAACTTCGCCGGTCAATTCCTGCCCTGGATTCGGGATAAGATTAGCGGAAAGAGTCCAAATATGCGTATCATCTGCGTTGAGCCGGAAAGCTGTCCTACGGTGACTAAGGGACTTTATGCCTATGATTTTGGCGACATGTCGGGTTTAACTCCCCTGCTCAAGATGTACACCTTAGGGCATACCTTTGTTCCACCCCCCATCCACGCCGGCGGACTGCGCTATCATGGCATGGCACCCATCATCTGCCACCTCCACAAGTTAGGTTTGATTGAAGCCCAGGCGGTGCCCCAGACGGCTGTCTTTGAAGCAGGGATAAAGTTTGCCCGCACCGAGGGCATCATCAGCGCTCCAGAGCCCTGCCACGACCTGAAGGTGGCTATTGATGAAGCCCTGAAGTGCAAGGAGGAAGGGAAATCAAAGACCATCCTCATAGCCCACAGCGGGCATGGTCACTTCGACCTGGCTTCCTACAATGCCTACCTTCAGGGCAAGCTGATAGATTATGCCTATCCTGAGGAGGAAGTAAGGAAGGCCCAGATCGAGCTGCCCAAGGTAGCCTGAAGAAAACTACTGGCGCCATGGCGACTTCTTGCCGTGGCGCCAACCCAGTATTCAGAGCGCTGGGTGCTGGGCGACGATTACAAGGTGATTTTCATGTCTTCATAGCCCAGGCTTATATCCGCCTCTAGTTCCTGAGCAACTTGAGCTACTTCTTCCTTAATCTCCTGCTCATAAGGATTCCCGATGTGGATAACAATGACGCGAGGTAAATATCCCTTGAGTCGGCGAAATTGTATGAGCTCCTCTTTTAGAAACTCAGCACAAAGATGACCAGCCTTCTTGAGCCAATCTCCATACTTATTAGGTCCGGCAACTTCAACAATAAGCAACTCAGGGGAAATATGCTGCCACTGGCCCGATATTCCCACTGTGGTATCGCTGGTATAAAACAAGCTTTTACCATCCGAAGAGGTTATTTGATAGCCCACAGCTGGTACAGAATGCTTTACCGGCACTGCTAAAACATCATAACCAGCAATGTTTTTTCTACTATAAGGCTCAATAGCCTCAAGTATGAGAGTTGGTTTCTCTTTACTGGGATATTCAAGAAAATTGGTATATATCTTGCCGTCAAGAAGGCAGCTAGTAACAACATCAAGCGTGTAGCGCAGAGCATAGACCTCCAATTGCCCCCGCCAGTAGTAGCCAGCATTAGCAGCCAGAGTAACTAGATCCCGAGTATGGTCGAAGTGATGGTGGGTAAGCAAAACAGTTTTTATTTTTTTCTGTTCCGGTAAAGAAAGCGCAGAGGTAAGTCCACCGGCATCTACAACCAAAGTACTGTCAAATAATAGAGAGGTTAATCGTGCCCCTTTTACCTCAGTTAAATGGGCCCCTAAGATTTGAATTTCCACTTCACTGGCTGTCTATAACTCTGTCTGTAGCGCCAAGGAACTTCTCCCACTGAGTTAATTCTTCAGCCAGAATCTTGCGCCCTTTCTCCGTCAACTCATAACAGCGGCGCTTTTGCTTAGCAATGTACTGCCACGAGCTTGACACAAGTCCTCTTTTCTCCAAGCGGCGTAGTGCGGAGTAAAGGGTGCTTGCCGTAAGATCAAAGTAGCCTTCGCTCCTCCGCTCCAGCTCTCTGGCAATCTCATAGCCATGCACGGGCAATTCACCGATAATAAAGAGTAACAAAGGCTCCACAACACCCCGCAGCAACTGACAAACATAAGATTGAGTCATAGCTCTATCAGTTTATTATTTTATCAATTTTGGAAAATTAAAACAACCTCGCGATTTGAATCAATTTAAAATCCTAAGCGGCTTGCAATGACATTTGGATGAAGAGCCCGCAACGACGGATAAAATCTTGTCGGGATTTACGTGGTTAACCAAGCCGATAGATTTCAGACAGGCTGGAGACATGTCCTGGACTCAAGCTTAGACTGTGCCACACTCGTCCGCCTGGCCTTTAAGCGTTTCCACAGCATGAGGCAGTGCCGGCAATATCACTTCAAGGCACTCGCGTACTGCCCTAGGACTTCCCGGCAGGTTAATAATTAAGCATTTCCCTCGAGTACCCACAACTGCTCGGCTAAGCATAGCCATGGGAGTTTTTTTCAGGCTCTCGGCTCTCATCGCCTCAGCAAAACCGGGCACGATTCTATCCACCACAGAAAGAGTCGCCTCCGGTGTAACATCTCTGGGAGTAAGTCCTGTTCCACCCGTGGTGAAGAGCACATCTAACTTGTCTTCATCCGCCCACCTAACCAGCTTTTCAACAATAGCTTCTTTCTCATCAGGAACGATGGCGTAATTTACAATGCCAACATCTATGCCAGAAAGGATTTCATGAATCACCTCGCCGCTTTTGTCCTGGCGCTCCCCTGCTGCTCCTTTGTCACTGATGGTCAATATTCCTACGGTAAACATTTTCCTCACCTATAATCTTCCGCCTTTTATAACTCCCCTTGCCTCTCTTATTTTAAGAGAGACATTTTGAAATTAAAGAGCACTGCTCTGACTCTTCGACAGAAAATTATTTCCTATGAAATCAGCCACTTCCGCTGTGTCAACACATCTAAGGAGCTGATAACTCGTAACTATAAGCTATCAGCTCTCGGAACACTATAGTTCTTCGCTCCAATCCAGCATCTGCACCTCGACTATATCTCCTTTCTTGACTCCCTTGCTCCCCTCGGGGATAACAGCCAAACCATTGGCCTTAGCCATGGATGTCAGGATACCCGAGCCCTGGGGACCGGTAAGAGATGCGCGATATTGGACCCCATCCCCTGATTTCATCGGAGTTACAGTTACCCTGGCAAAGATGCGGCGCCCATCAGTATTCACAACATCATTCTCAATAATCGCTCTGATAGTTGGCTTTGCCAGAACCTTCTTCCCCAGCATTTTTAATATTGCGGGACGGGCGAATTGTTCAAAGGTAATCATAGAGCTGACGGGATTGCCAGGCAATCCCAGGTGAGGAACTCTCTTCTCCTTTCCCCCTTCCATCTTCTTCATAACCCCAAAGGCAAGCGGTTTCCCAGGTTTCATACAAACTGTCCAGAAGCCAATCTCTCCACGTTCTGCCAGGACGTCCTTCACAATATCGTAATCACCCTTAGACACACCACCGGAGGTAATAAGCATATCTGCATCAAAACCCTCCTCCAATTTTTCAATTAAAGACTGTACCGAATCGCGCCCTATGCCCAGAATTTTAGGAATTCCACCGTAACGAGAGACTTCGGCAGCAATGGTATAGGTGTTACTATCATAAATCTTACCCTGAGTTAATGGTTGGTCAACACCTATAAGCTCATCCCCAGTAGCAAGAATAGCCACAACTGGCCGTCGGACAACCAGCGCAGTGGAGTGCCCCAGCGAAGCCAGCACTCCAATCTCTTGAGGGCGAAGCACCTTTCCTGCTTTAAGGATTAAATCTCCTCTGGCGATGTCCTCGCCTCTATATCGGACATTCAGTCCCTTCTTCGCCTGGCACAATATACCGATTTGTGAAGAGCCATCACCTGATGATTTGCGGCTAACTTCATCAGTAGCCTCAAATTGGACTACAGTGTCAGCCCCTTCAGGCAATGGTGCTCCCGTCATAATCCGAATAGCCGTCCCCGGCCTGACTTCCTTTGTAGATATGTATCCGGCAGCAACCTCTCCGACCACAACCAAATATCTCGGTGATGCTTCACTAGCCTCACGAGTATCTTCAGCTCGCAGGGCATAGCCATCCATAGCGGAATTATCCAGGGAAGGAATATCTATAGTAGAATAGACATCCTCTGCCAGAACCTGTCCCAAACAGTCCAGAATAGGTTTCTGCTCGGGCTCAAGGACATCAACATAGTCCAAAACTCTCTCCAGGGCTTCCTCCACAGAAATCATGCGGCAAACTCCTAAAGCTGTATTATAGATTATCTGCGTCCTCCATACCAACTTCCTTGAGGACAAATTGGCTTGGTGATACTACTGCCTGGGAGCAGACCGCCGCCTCAAGTTCAACC
>JAGHCA010000046.1 GCA_021160725.1 Dehalococcoidia bacterium
GCCTGTACAATCTCCCCAACGAGCCTCGAGGCTTATTCGCTTTGTACATTTTATCTTGAGATTTCTTCAGGTAAACGAGTCTTCCCAATGCCCGGCACAGAAACCCTATCACCTGAATGGTATGAGTGCAGAATATATAACAATAAACGATATTAACGCCAGAATCGGAGGGCTATTGGAGTCCAAATTACTCAAACATTCTTGGATAGCGCCGCTTTGCTCCGTTGTGCAAATTTTCGCTATTTGAGGTATATTGGTTATTACTGTTTATCATACTGGGACAACTACGATGCCTGACTTTAGAATAGTTTCCGATTTTCAGCTTACCGGCGACCAGCCGCAGGCTGTAGACAAGCTAGTTGAGGGTCTGAACCAAGGTTACCGAGAACAAACTCTGCTTGGAGTAACTGGAAGTGGCAAAACCTTCACTATGGCTAATATCATCGAGAGAACACAGAGGCCAACTCTAGTCATTTGCCACAACAAAACTTTGGCTGCTCAGCTAGCAACCGAGTTCAAAGAATTTTTTCCTAAAAATGCTGTGGAGTATTTTGTAAGCTACTATGACTATTACCAGCCTGAAGCTTATATCCCCAGCACCGACCTCTATATTGAGAAAGAAACTGATATAAATGAGGAGATTGACAAACTACGACATGCCGCTACCATGTCCCTCTTCACTCGCCGAGATGTGATTATCGTTGCCTCCGTTTCCTGTATTTACAGTCTGGGCGCGCCTGAAGAATATCGAAACTTCGCCCTCACTATTGATAAAGGTAAATCCCACTCCAATCGGGGTAAGCGAGATAAATTGGTTCGTCGTTTGGTAGATATGCAATACGAAAGAAATGACTATGATTTGACCAGAGGCAAATTCCGCATCCGAGGCGATACACTAGAAATTCAGCCAGCATATCAGGAAACAGCCCTCCGAATCGAATTTTGGGGAGATGAAATTGAGCGCATTATGGAAGTTGACCCTCTAACTGGTGAAGTGCTGGGTCATCATGACCAGGTAGATATTTACCCCGCAAAGCACTTTGTTACCTCTCAGGAAAAGTTGCTGGCGGCAATCGAGGATATCAAAGTCGAGCTAGAAGAAAGGTTAAAGGAATTAAGAAGCCAAGGCAAATTACTTGAAGCCCAGAGGCTTGAGGCACGGACAAATTATGATATTGAAATGCTTCAGGAAGTGGGATACTGTACCGGGATAGAAAATTACTCCCGCCATCTCCAGCGACGAGCACCAGGAAGCACTCCCTGGACTCTATTAGACTACTTCCCTGATGACTTCCTGTTGTTCATTGATGAATCACATATAACTCTGCCACAGATAAGAGGTATGTACCATGGTGATATTTCTCGAAAGCAGACCCTGGTTGATTACGGCTTTCGCCTCCCTTCAGCCCTGGATAACCGTCCATTGAATTTTGAGGAGTTTGACAAGCACATCAACCAAGTTATTTACGTCTCTGCCACACCCAAACCCTATGAATATGAGCGCAGCCAACAGGTAGTAGAGCAGCTAGTCCGCCCCACCGGTCTATTGGAGCCTACAGTTGAGGTTAAGCCAGTTAAAGGACAAATTGATGACCTTATTTATCAGATAAAAAGCAGGGTAGCCAAGGGAGAGCGCTGTTTGGTAACTACCTTGACCAAGCGAATGGCAGAGGAATTAAGCGACTACTTGAGGGAGATGGAGATTAAGACTCATTACTTACATTCGGAGGTAGATACTTTAGAGCGAGTGGAAATTCTCCGTGACCTCCGTCTCGGTGTATATGATGTAGTAGTAGGTATCAATCTACTTCGTGAAGGGTTGGACCTGCCAGAGGTGAGCCTTGTAGCTATTCTGGATGCCGACAAAGAAGGCTATCTCAGATCAGAGGAAGCACTCATTCAAACCATGGGGCGTGCTGCCAGACATATAAACGCCCATGTCATAATGTACGCTGACAGCATTACCCAGTCCATGCAAAAGGCAATAGAGGAAACAAGGCGCCGACGCCAGATTCAAGAAGCATATAACAAAGAGCATGGTATCACTCCCCAAGGAATTAAAAAGACAATTAAGGACATAACTGAAAGAGTCCAAGTAGTAGCTGAGACAAGAACCCCTTATATTGTTACTCCTATCCCCAGAGAAGAAATAAGTAACCTCATTAAGCAACTGGAATCTCAAATGAAAGCAGCAGCCAAGAATTTAGAGTTTGAAAAGGCTGCTATAATTCGCGACCGCATTATCGAATTAAGAAAAGACGAGGAACTAGCTTCACCTATGATAAAACGATAATCAGGCAGTCGTTCCATATTGAATCTGCTCGAGATTACTCCTGCAACAGTTTAACGCTTACAAAATAGCAATAGCCCAATTTTCCCACAAGCCTCTCCTAAAAATTATAGTCCATCCATTCCAGTTTCCCCTTTCAAGATGAAGAGGGGAAATTCTGGAAAACCTAACCTATTATCTCCCACTCCACCCTGCTGGTCGCAGAAATCGTCCCATCTAGTCTCGCGTTCCACTATAGTTTGCGAGTGATTAATGTGTCACCCTCATTCCACTGATAGCTAGTCAGAAGAGAGAATTATAAGCACAGTGCCAGTTCTTTGCATCAGGCATCCGACCAATCAGAGCCTCTGAACAGACTAGTACTTAAGTAATAGGATAACAGGTACCAATGGGTGATTGACTCTTCCCCAAATAGTGCTAGTATGGTATAGCAGGGTAGTATCAGGAGAAGAAGGTATGCCAGTTACAATTAATGACCAGACCTATTACAGAACAGCCGAGGTTTGCCGTGCGGTTGGTATTAGCAGAAACACACTTTTCAGGTGGTTAAAAGAAGGGATATTTTCGGACGTAGAGTATCGAGATTGGCGGGGTTGGAGGCTATTCACCCCGGCTCAGATAGACATCATGAGAGCCAGGACCAGTCAGGTTAAAGAAATAAGTCGGAGAAACTAAGCAGGTGGACACATGATATCAGTGGTCACACAAACAGAGATTGGAAACTTATTCGAGATTCTGGGTGCCAACTTACCAGTTGGGATTTGCATCATACAGGATGAAAAGTTTCGTTATATCAACCCTAGCTTCTTGACTTACACAGGTTATATAGAAGACGAATTACTGGGCAAGGATTTTCTAGCAATTGTTATTCCCGAAGATAGGGAGATAGTCAAAGAAAATGCCACAAAGATGCTGAAGGGAGAACTGAATTCAGCATACCAATTCAGAGTAGCTTGTAAAGATGGTAGCAGTAAGTGGGTAATGGGAGCAGTTCGCTACGTCCAGTACTGTGGGAGAGAAGCAATTCTGGTAATCTGCATGGATATCACAGAGCAAAAGCAGTCAGAAGAGAACTATAAAATACTTACCGCCCATTCTGCTGATGTTATCTACCGGCTAAGGTTAACTGACGCACATTTTACTTATGTAAGTCTGTTCGTTGAGCATATGTTGGGCTATACAGTCCAGGAGGCACTAGCTCTGCAGCCAAAAGATATACTTACCCCAGAATCATATGAAATACAAAAGAAGCAGATGCTCAAGGACATTGAGAATGGTGTGAGACAACGTACTCTGCAGCTTGATGCTGTTCACAAAGATGGGCATATTATTCCGGTTGAAATACATGCGCACTTTATCAACGACGAGGCAGGGCAACCAGTAGAAATCGTAGGTGTTGTGCGCGATATCACAGATCGGAAAAAGGCGCAAGAGGAGCTTAGAATATTCTCTGATATTGTTGCTTCGTCCGTCAATGCTGTTGCCATAGCTGACCTTGAAGGTAATCTAACCTATGTAAACAAGTCCTTCCTCAGAATGTGGGGCTACGATGATGAGAAGGAGATTCTAGGGAAGAATGCTTTGGAATTCTGGCAGGTAGCAGAAGAAGCTGTGGAAGTAATGCAAAAAGCACTCAATAATGAAGGCTGTGTAGCTGAACTAGCCGCCAAGAGAAAAAACGGCTCCATCTTTGAAGTCCTGCTGTCAGCAAGCGTGGTTAGAGATGAAGCTGGCAAACCTATTTGCAGAGCGGGCTCTTTTGTTGACATCACCGAGCGTAAGCGGACAGAAGAGGCATTGCGACAAAGTGAGGAAAACTATAGAACTTTGTTCGATAGCGCAGTCATCGGCACAATTGTTCTGGACGCTGAAACCATGAAAGTATTGATGGCAAATCAAGCCGCTGCCAGAATACTTGGATTTAGCTCTGTAGAGGAAGCTCTCGAAGCAGATCCGTTTGACTTCGTTCTTCCAGAGGACAAGGAGAAAGTTTCTGAGCTTGCTGAGCAAGCTTTGTTAGAACAGAACGCGCAGATGGCTTACGACCTTAGGATGTTGACCAAGGATGGCAGAAAAATATGGATAAATGCGACGGGTGCGAGGATTGTGCATCAGGGCAGATTGGCAGGTTTAATTTCTTTTACAGACATCACCGAGAAAAAGCAACAAAATGAGAGGTTAATTCTGGCTGACCGGCTGGCTTCCATCGGCGAACTGGCAGCTGGTACTGCCCACGAAGTCAACAACCCTCTCACGAGCGTCATCGGCTTCTCCCAGTTGCTTTTGGATAAGGATATTCCTGACGATATCCGTAAGGACCTGGAGATTATCTACAGCGAGGCTCAGCGCGCCGCTGCTGTGACAAAGAACCTCCTCACCTTTGCCCGAAAGCACAAACCCGTGAAGCGTCTTAACCAGATAAACGACATTATTGAAGACGTACTGAAATTACGTAGCCACGAGCATAAAATACATGATATCAAAATCAAGAAACAACTTGCCCCTGACCTTCCGAAATGCATGGTTGACTATTTCCAAATACAGCAGGTTTTTTTCAACATCGTTATCAACGCCGAATATTTTATGACTGAGGCGCATAAGAAGGGGACCTTGACTATTACTACCGAAAAACAGAACGGTACAGTGATTATTACATTCACTGATGATGGCCCAGGTATCCCACGGGAAAATCTGAACCGGATATTTAACCCCTTCTTCACCACCAAAGCAACAGGCAAGGGAACTGGACTCGGCTTAAGCATCTGCCACGGGATAATTACTGAGCACGGTGGGCGGATACATGCCAGGAGCCAACGGGGTGAAGGAACCACCATTTTTATCGAATTGCCCATTAATGGTAACCAACCATAATGAGGTTATGTTATGAGCCAGACCAATGCCGACGGGATAAGTACTTTGGCGCCAGTAACTTTGCTTATCGTTGATGATGAAACCGGAATCAGGAATATCCTTCGCCGGAAATTGTCGCAACAAGGCTACCAATGCAAGGAAGCGGCTACAGCTGAGAAGGCACTGGATGTTCTAGCAGCCAGTCCAATTGATCTGGTTATCCTGGATATAAGGCTCCCCGACAAGTCAGGAACCGAGCTTCTCCCGGAAATAAAATCGGCCTACCCTAGCACAACGGTCGTTATGGCTACGGTTGTTTCCAAGGTTGATGTTGCCACGCAATGTCTGAAGCAGGGGGCTGACGATTACATCTGCAAACCATTCAAGCTGGAAGAAGTTGTTTTGAGTGTCCAGCGGGCTCTTGAGAGAAGAACTCTGTGGCTTAAGATCAAGGAGTACCAGCAATACCTGGAGGATAAGGTTGAGGAGCAGACAAGAGAAGCTAGAAAGCTTTTCCTTGGCGCCATCGAGGCACTGGCATCTGCACTTGAAGCCAAGGATAAGTACACCGGTGGTCATTCCCGACGAGTAACCGACATAGCGCTTGCTATAGGCACTGAACTTGGTCTGTCTGCAAAAGATATGGAAGACTTACAATGGGGAAGCTTGCTCCACGATGTAGGTAAGATTGCAGTTGACCAGCATATCCAAAATAAGCCTGGCGGCCTTACATCAGAAGAGTACGAGCACATTATGATTCATACTCATGTCGGTGCCGACATTGTGCGACCGCTGGTTAATGAGAAAATAGTCGAGATTATTGAACACCACCACGATTATTATGACGGCAGCGGGTATAACCAGGTTGTAGCAGGTACAGACATACCACTGGGAGCCAGAATCCTCACTGTTGCCGATGCCTTCGATGCTTTGACATCCGACCGACCGTATCGGCCAGCAATGACGAGGGAAGAGGCTCTGAATGAAATTCAACGTTGTATGAATACTCAGTTTGACCCTGTAGTGGTCAATGCTCTTCTAAGAATAATGAGTGATAAATATAAAGCGTCAGCTCTAAATTATCAAGTTAAGAAGTTGGCAAATACCAAAGTTGTTATTGATTAAACATTATTCAATTACAGGGTTGTTAGAATGGAAATAAATGAACTTCTTAAGTTAATGGTGAATAAAGGTGCTTCAGATTTGCACCTCACGGTGCCAAGCCCACCGGTGTTCCGTATTGATGGAGAGCTTATACCACAAGAACACTTGCCACCGCTAACCACCGAAGACGTGGAACTTGCCCTAGAGCAAGTGTCCACTCAAGAACAGAGAACATTTTTTGAGAGAGAATGGGAACTTGATTTTGCTTATTCTGTTCCCGGGCTAGCCCGATTCAGGGTTAATGCACTGCGCCAGAGAGGTATAATTAGCCTTGCCTTTCGTTTTGTACCTTTCTATATTCCATCTATTGATGAATGGGGATTACCCCAGATTCTCAAGGAACTTATACTGAGGCCGAGAGGAATCATTCTGGTAACAGGTCCTTCTGGTAGTGGTAAGTCAACTACGCTGGCAGCGATGCTCAGGCATCTTAATGAGAATGCAACAAAAAATGTTATTACTGTTGAAGACCCTATCGAATTCCTATTCAGCAATAAAAGATGCCTCATCCGTCAAAGAGACCTGGGGGATGACACTAAATCATTCGCCACCGCAGTAATACACGCTCTCCGCCATGATGCGGACGTAATTGTCATCGGGGAAATGCGTGACCTGGACACGATAAGTACAGCTATCACAGCTGCTGAAACGGGGCACCTGGTGCTTGGTACGCTACATACTGTCGACGCTCCTCAGTCCATTGACCGCATAATTGACGTATTCCCTTATGGGCAACAACAGCAAATTAGAGTGCAATTGTCACAAGTAATAGAGGCGATAGTATCCCAGGCTCTCCTCCCTCGTATTGACGGAGGGCGAACAGCCGCATTTGAAATAATGCTGGCCAGCCATACCATCAGAAAATACATTAGGGAAGGGAAGGTCTACGAGATACCTGTTACCATGGAGGTAAGTACACCTGAGGGGATGCAGACTCTAGACCAGGCATTAGCTAGTCTGGTAAAGAGTAAGATCGTCACGCCAGAAGACGCTTTATTGAAAAGTAGGGACCCGTCAAAATTGCAGAAGCTCCTTCAATCACAGGATGAAGCAACCATACTTCAAGACACGACCAGGAATTCAACAGAAAAATAAGAGGAGGTGAAATGGACAAACAGAAAATACTCATAGCTGATGACGAACCAGGAGTAAGACTACTTGTAAGCAGGATATTGGAAGAAGAGTATATCGTTCTCGAGGCAGCCGACGGAGAAGAGGCAATAGACATTGCAAAAGGACAGCAACCGGCTCTTATTTTGATGGACCTCATGATGCCAAAGATGGACGGTTATGCCGCTTGTCATAGAATTAAGGATGATCAAGCAACCAAGGAAATCCCGGTGATTATACTCACTGGCATAGGCCATGACCTAAACAAAAAGTTTGCCGAGGAGATGGGTGCCGACGAATACATAACTAAGCCGTTCACTCGCGAGTCCCTGCTAAAGAGAATGAGACAACTATTAATATCAAGCCAGCAATAATATGCCAGCAAATGGCTTCTGAGTAAAGTACCATAGGAAAGACACGATATATAGGGTAGTAAAGATAGTCACTCATCAATTAGGCTCTTCTGTAGTCTACGGTGAGGGAATGATAACAGACGAAGGCAATTGCAAACCATGAGTCAAATATCGAAGATGCACCAGCGGATTACTAAGTCGGAAGCGATGACAGGTGAGCTTAAGCAGTCGAAGGAACTATTCCGTATAATGTTCTACCGCTCACCAATTGGCTCTTACATCATTCAGAACGGACATTTCCGACTTGTCAATCGCCAACTAGCCCATATTTTGGGTTACGAGGAAAATGAACTTTTAGGAAAACCATCTCTAAGTTTCGTCCTAGCAGAGGATAGAGACGCTGTCAGGGAAAATGCTGTAAGAATGCTAAAGGGGGGCTGCTCTGTGGGATACGAATTCAGGGTTATCAACAAGCAGGCAAAGATCAAATGGGTGATGGAGACAGTTGTTCCTATCTGCTACCGGCGGAAACGAGCAACACTGGGCAACCTTATTGATGTGACTGAACGCAAGCAGATGGAAGAAAGATTGCAACAAATAACAGCCGAGATGCAGCGCTCTAACACTGAGCTGGAGCAATTCGCCTATGTGATTTCGCACGACCTGCAAGAGCCCTTGCGAATGATTTCCAGCTATACCCAGTTACTAGCCAAGCGCTACGGCAAGAAATTAGATGATGATGCAGACGAATTTATTGGCTACACTGTGGATGGTGCCAAGAGGATGCAGATGTTGCTGCATGATCTTCTGGAGTATTCCCGTGTTGGCACTCGTGGGAAACCCTTTACCCCGGTCAACTGTGAACATGTCGTTAAACAAGCGATGGCCAATCTAAAGATAGCGATTGAAGAATGTAATGCCTTGGTGAGTTATGATACCCTGCCCACGGTAATGGGTGACGAGGGGCAGTTGGTACAGTTGTTTCAGAATCTGATTGGCAACGCCATTAAGTTTCGTCGTGAGGAAGCACCTCAAGTCCACATTTCGGCTCAGAGGAGAAACAACATAATAACCTTCACTGTCAAGGATAATGGCATAGGCATTGACCCTCAGCATAGCCAGAGCATATTTGAGATTTTCCGACGCCTGCATACCAGAGAGGAGTATCCGGGAACTGGTATGGGTTTAGCAATCTGCAAGAAGATTGTAGAGCGACACGGTGGGCATATCTCAGTACAATCGCAACCTAGGCAAGGCTCGACATTCTATTTTAGTATTGATATGGCTGGAGGTGAAGCAAAATGAAAAGTACCACAGCCAATCGAGTCATTGATATTCTCATCGTTGACGATAACCCAGGAGACGTGCGCCTTACAGCGGAAGCTCTTAAGGATTGCAAAGTACCGACCAGATTATATACCGCAAACAATGGTGTGGAGGCTATGGCCTTCCTACACAGAAGAGGGGAGTTCGCCGATGTCCCCCTCCCCGACCTCATTCTGCTTGACCTGAACATGCCTGAAATGAATGGCTGGCAGCTACTGGCAAAGGTTAAGGAAGATGCGGCGCTGAAACATATCCCGGTAGTTATACTCACAGGCTCAGGAGAAAGAGAGGATATCGTCAAGACCTACAAGGCACACGCGGATTGTTATGTCCCCAAGCCAATTGACTTGGAACAGTTCACTAAGAAGGTGAAACCCATTGTTAACTTTTTATTAACCTCCACAAAACTACCAACGGAGGAAAGGTAATTGGCTGATAAACTTATCAGTATTCTACTAATTGAGGATAACTCTGGCGATAGGCGCCTGATTAGTGAAATGCTAGCCGAGGCTAGCGCCAATGAACCAGGTATAGCCTTTGATGTGCAGTATGCCGATCGGTTACAACTTGCAATTGAGTACCTAGGTCAGCATCGAGCTGAAGTGATTCTTCTGGACCTCGGCCTCCCTGACAGCCAAGGATTAGATACACTCAAGAGGGTTTATTCTGAAGTGCCAGAGCTGCCAATAGTAGTGCTAACCGGCCTCAATGATGAACTGATCGGAGTTCAGGCAGTCAACAAAGGAGCCCAAGATTACCTAATCAAGGGGCAAGTAGATACACATTTGCTGAGACGTACCATACGCTATGCTATCGAGCGCAAGCAGGCGGAGGAAAGAGAAAGACGACTTCAGTTACAACTGAACCTCTCCTCCCGCTTAGCTTCACTGGGGTTAATGGTGGAAGGCATCGCCCACGAAATAAACAACCCCTTGTCCAGTGTCATTGGCTTTGCTCAAATGTTGATGTATGAGGATCTTCCTGAGAATATCAAAAATGATGTTAAGATGATCAATGATAACGCTCAGCGGATAGCTGATATTATGAATAATCTGCTTACATTTGCCAGGCAACAGAATCTGCAGCGAACGTATATCAACATTAACGACATAATAAGAGCCACTCTGCAGATGCAAGCCCATTCGCTGGAGAGCAACAACATAACGGTCATCCTCCAGCTTGACCCTGCTTTGCCTTCGACTATGGCTGATGCCACTCTACTACAACAAGCATTTCTTAATTTAATCATCAATGCTGAAACAGAGATGAAACAAGCTCATGGAAAAGGCAGTCTCTTGATCAAGACGACACTGATAAGTGATACTATTCAAATATCTTTTACCGACGATGGTCCCGGGATCACCGAAGCGAACCTGACCCACCTGTTTGATCCCTTCTTCAGCACCCGTGGGGTTGGTCATGGAACAGGTCTTGGTTTGAGCGTTTGTTACGGAATTATTAATGAGCATAATGGCCAGATATATGTACAAAGTCAGCCTGGCAAGGGAGCTGTTTTCACTGTAGAGCTACCTGTAGTTGCTGAAGGGAAGCGTGTAGAAGTAGCCTGACTCCGTTGTCTCCCATCGAGTCGAAAAACTTCTCTCCCATGCAGAAATAACAGGAGTGAAGCTCATTCTGGTCTGGGCTGAAGCTCCCACCGAAGTGGTACGGCAACGCCTTCTTGCTCGGGAAAAAGCTATACCTCAAGGCAAGTCGAATGCTGGCTGGAAAGTATATACCAAAATGAAGCCTCGAAGGGATAAATCTCTCGCAATCATTTCGTTGCTGATACTTCACAGGATATTACTCCAGTAAGTGATAAAGTCATGCGGGCAACAGAGAGATAAAAGCTAAATTCACTTTCTTGACCTCCGTGTCAAATCATTTAAGCACCTAACCCAACAGAGGATTGCTTAATCATATAATTTCTAACTATATGAGGTGCCAGCTTCTTGTAGATGTCAGCCTGCGGGGTTTTCTTCTTTTCCTGGTAAACC
>JAGHCA010000026.1 GCA_021160725.1 Dehalococcoidia bacterium
AGTTAGAATCGCACCATAATGGAATTGAAATGTGGTTTTGAGCTGAATTACTCTACAATTTTAACTGGTTAGAATCGCACCATAATGGAATTGAAATATGACACAATAAGCAGTATGGTCGTTAACTTATTGGTTAGAATCGCACCATAGTGGAATTGAAATAATTCCTCTATATGGATTAACTTGATTGGTAAGAGATGTTAGAATCGCACTGGGGTAGGAGACAATGAATGCACAGGTTATGTCAGGAGTTCCGCTTCTTTGCTGACATAGGAGTCTTGTATCAGGTAAGATTTCGCGAACCCTTGTGGACAAGGCATCCTAACTACGAATATGATGGCTGGGACGCTCTTGCTATATTCCTTGAAGGATATGCTTTTGCACGGCAAGGAACTCGGCCAGATTTTGCACATGCGGCTAGTGATGCTGTGGCGGAAGCCAGGAAGAATGGTGTATCTATTACTAACCGACAAGCTGCTCAGTTAGTTTGGGAACGTTTTGCCCGCCTTTTAGGTTCAGAAGGACTGAACCACGCTAATAATCCGCTGTGTCCCAAAGGAACGAAGTACAAGCGTAAGACAGGATGGACAGAAACCTATCAGCAGTCAGCACTCGAGTTTCTGAGCGAGCTGCCAAAAGAAGGTGAACCGCCGAACATCATTTTATATGCGACAACCAAGCTGCAAGGAGGCAAAACAAGCGAATTTTATGACAGTCTTTGTGGTGCGGCCGGTATCAACGGTATTGGAAGTAAGATAGCTTCTTTCTTTTTGCGGGATGTTGCCACACGTTATGATATTCATCCATCAAAAGACCGCCATTTGCTTCAGCCCATTGACATCTGGGTCAGACGAATAACGGAGCAATTACTTCAAGAGCACCAACCACAGGGCGGAGCAGAATTTTTAGACAGATGGCTTGTGCAGGTGTCCACACATTGTTCTGTAAACCCCGAGGCAGTAAACCAAGGAATCTGGTATTTTGGTAGCCAAATCGCTGGTTCGGGTTACCGAACATTTAAGGCTCTCAAGGACTTAAAATACGCTAAGTCCCTTCTAGATGAGCACATAGAGATTCTACATCAAGCAGGGTCAAAGGGGCCTGCTAACAGACCGAGCTAAACATTAGTCCAAATTGTTTGTTTTTCATTACAGTGGCTTGCTTTATTACCCTGTTCCACGTGGTTGCGACGTTCACTACCCTCAAACAGCGGCTAGCTCTTGCTTACAGCACTCCGCTTCAAGAAGCTCTATATCCTCCTGCCTAAACCTTGGGCATCCCTTCCTTCTCAGACGATAGGCATAAAGTAGTGTTCTGTTTGCACATTGCCTCACCGCGTTGGGATAAATACGCAGAAAAAGAGCAAGCCTAAGCTTCCCAATTTCTAGAGACTAGAAAATCATTATCAACCGTTTCTGCTCATCCCTAGATGGGCCTTCTACATTTTGACGTTGTCCTTTGCAGCAACACAGAAAAGTGGATTGAAAGTTTATGACAGGATTCAGACATAGTTTGTCCCAAAAAGTAATAAAAGTCATAAAAAGGTATTGACAAACCATAACCTTATGCTATATACTATTCATCAAGGGAATCAGATGAGCAAAGAATTCAAGAGGAAGCCCTTCTGGAGTGTGAGGGAGGTGGCAGAATATTTGGATGTTGAGTATAAGACGCTGTACCGGCAGGTACTAGCAGGTAACTTGCCGGCAGTTAAGATTGGGGGGATATTTCGTATTAAGCAAGAGGATATCGATGCATTCCTAGAATATATGCGGGTGCCTAAGAGGAAAGAGCATGAATCCATGGTTAATGCCTTCAGAAAGGACATTTATGCCAACCTATATCCTGAAAGAAGTGCAACCGGGCTGGCATGTGCCCGGTGTGGTCGTCTGATGAAAAGCATCAACATGATTGGGGGAGAATGTCAACACCCCTCGTGTGAGGCAATTCTGTGCACTGAATGCTATGCCGACGAGGATGACCGCTACTGCCGAGCACATAGAATATCGGCGAGGGAAAAGCTAAGCCGGGCGAAACAGCGTCTTGAGAGAAGAGAGATAGATGTGCTAGTCACCGCTGAGGAGGCTCGAGAGCGAGAGCTTAATTTTATCGGCAGGTTTGACCAGAAAATTCGTGGGCAAAAGAAGATTGTGAATCCCATTGATGGCATCCCCCAAGTTGTGAATTCCTGGGAAGCCATTCACCAGGAAGAGACGGAATTCGACTTCATAACACCATCTTCAGCCGAAATCTTGGACAAGGATGCCGAAGGTAAGATATTCCCACGGAATATTTCATCGACCTATCATTTTGGCAAGCAAAGCAGTTCAAAAGGAAGCAACTGCAGCATCGTCATAAGGGCAAGCTGTATCTCACATGTGCATGAGCATCTCCAGAATGACTTTGATACCCGGCCGCTTAGCTATGCCGAACTGGTCTGGTTGCTGGAACAGAACATTGAAGAGGCCAAGGCAGACAACAGCCTCTACATCCTCGGCATTGGGTCACCAACAGGGTTTGATGCTCAGGCGAAACAAGCCATTTGTGGAGGGGGGAGCGGAAGAGTCTTTAGCAGTTTGTATGTGGCGGTTTGCCTTGCTGACCTTAATGCAAATGAACTCTTCCATAACCCGGCGGATAGCCGCGTCAAGCCATTTGTTGAACTCTACCGAGGAGATCTTGATGGTGAAGCTGTAGAGAAGGTAAAGGATTTTCTGCGAAATAAGCTTGTGGAGAGAGCCAGCCAGACTATTACAGAGGTTATGGAAGGCACAGGACAGAGTAGGGATGTTGTTATGGAAGCCCTAGCTCAATTGAGCCAGGAAGAGGGCTATTCTATAGTTAACACAGACAACAAGGGAGAGGTGGTTATCTTGAGGGAAGGATAGCGCTAATTATTAAACTGTTGCAGATACTAGGAAGTTCAAGGAGGTTGAGAAATGGCAAGTAGAGAAGAAAGGCAAGATCAAGAAAAGCAAGCTGTAGTTGCGGAGCAATTTTCCTTTAGAGAGCTGCCGGGCTCAATATGGAAGCATATCCATGTAAGCCCGGTGGAATCAGCAGTGGTCGTTTACGATGGGCAGCCAACAAAGGTCGTTGGTCCTGGAAAGCATGGAATATACGGGGGATTCTTAGGAAGAGCCAAGCGGCATATTCGAGTTGCCCGATTCTACACCAGGGATTTTACTATCGAATTGTGTCTGCCAGTGGAATCAGGCGATGCAGTAGAGTTAGAGGCGGTGCTAAGCGCCATTGTGAGGGTTGACGATGTGGCTGCCTACTATCGTGGCGTTCTCAGTAGTCAGGCAAACTTAACCATTAGAGGTGTAGAGGACAGGCTCTCATCAATACAAGAAATTGAAAGTGTAGTGGCATCTGAATGCTCGCAGTATGAGGTGGATTTGCTTATTTATGACTTGCAAATAGCGCGTCAAATAGTAACCAGACTGAGAGAACCTTTAAGCAAAATTCTAAAGCAAAAGGGTCTTCGCCTTATTGAAATAGTCCACTTTGCCCTACAACGAGGGAAAGCCTCCGACCGAATAAAAAGGCGCCTGGATGAATGGGAGGACATCATCAAGGCTACTGAATCTGCGGAGGATGTTGAAGATGCTCTGAGAGATATTGAAAAACGAGGGATGCTAAAAGATAGTGATTTTGAGGAGTTTAAGAAGGGTGTTAGGGAGGCAGGCGAAAGCAAGGAGGCAGCCAGGGCTCATTTGCGCAGCCTAGCTGAACTACAGAGGCAATATGAGAAGGAGCGCTTAGATGTATTGCTGCGAGGTGAAGTTGATTACAGGCAACGGATTGAAGATTCGCTCGCTGCTGCTAGTCGGCGTGAACAGGAACTGGCTGACGCCTTGCAGCGAGCCAGGGTCTCCGGTGTGGAAGAAGAAATACAGAGGCTCCAGGATGAACATGAGCTGGCTCTGTCTCGAAAGCATAAAGCCTTGGAGCTGTGGGAACTGGAAGAGAAAAGCCGTATTGAAATGGATAAGATGGAAAAGGAGCTGGAGCTCGAATTGCGGCGGAAGCGAGAAGAACTGAGAGCCGAGTGGAGCAGTCCCGGGCAAGTTCCAACATGGCAACAGGAAAACAGGAGGAAAGAAATGGAAAGAAGCCAGGAAGTAACACAATATTGCGCCTATTGTAACCGGCCAATCCCGCAAGGGCAGACCTATTTCTACTGCCGCGGGTGTGGGAAAGGTCCTCTGTGTAACAACGACTACTTTGGGGATAAGGGCTGTGCTTTCTGTAGCAAAAGAGGGAAATAACCATGACGTTCAATAGCTGAAAAGGAGGGATGACAATGGAGTCTTCAAAGAACAATTATGAGAAACAGGACGAAAGAGGCGGCGGAAGCTCTGAGGTTGAGCGTCGTTGCGCCTTCTGCAACCGGCCGATTCGCCCCGGGCAGACTTATTACTACTGTCGCCGTTGCGGCAAAGGCCCGCTGTGCAATAATCACTGCTATGGAGACGATGGATGTGTCTTCTGCAATCCAAAGACCAAGAAGGGATTTCCTAAGTGGGGAATAGCCCTTATCGCTATTGCCGTGGTAGCAATAGGGATAGGCGTCGTTCATTGGACAAACCCACCAGTCTACTATACCTTGACTACTGATGTCAGTCCATCTGGCTCTGGGAGTATCAGTCCCAGTAGCAGTACCTATGAAGCTGGAGAAACCGTATCTCTCACCGCTCACCCTGGTTCGGGCTATGAATTTGACTATTGGGGTGGCGATGCCTCAGGAAGCTCGAACCCAACCAGCATTAAGATGTACGGGAATAAGCACGTTGTTGCGCATTTTAAAGTGAAGAATGGAAATCATGCACCAGGTGACCCCTCAAGCCCCTCAGGGCCCAGCTCAGGATATATTGGGACATCCTACACCTATTCTACATCAGCCACCGACCCTGATGGCGACCAGGTGAAGTACACCTTTGACTGGGATGATGGTACTACTTCTGAGACTGGATTTGTAAGCTCTGGTTCAACTACGAGCAAATCTCATAGCTGGAGCAACCCAGGGACTTACTATGTTAAGGCCAAGGCAACAGATAGCCATGGTGCCTCCTCCGGATGGTCTAGCTTGAAAAGTGTTACTATTACCGAAACCAACTTTAGACTGACCACCAGCGTCAGCCCACCTGGTTCTGGCAGCGTCAGTCCCAGCAGCGGCACTTATCAAGAGGGAATGACGGTATCTCTCACCGCTCACGCTAACTCAGGCTATGTATTTGACCACTGGGGTGGTGACGCTTCGGGGAGTTCAAGCTCGGTTAGCATCAACATGGACTCTAATAAGCATGTCACTGCCTACTTTGAAGAGGTCCCTCCCCAAAGGATAATACTTGATATGGGTGGCTGTATCCCTGGGATCTCTCAGTATAGGATTAAATTTAGCTGTTATCTAGATGCAGGCGAACAGGTCGAAGGCTTTGTGGAATGGGACCATGAATATTTTTCGGGTTGGAGCTTTGATGTACTTGATCCCGAGGGCAATGTTATTCCAATCGACGAATCTGGGACAAATCTGCACTGGGATTTCAGCTTCACCGCTTCGCATGCCGGTGAATATACAATCAGAATGATCAACCGTGGCGATATTTACCGTAATACAGGTGTAATGGAGATCAGACCGCGAGGGTGGAGGCAGACAGAATACTGAATTTCGCTTGAGGAGGATTGAATGAAACTGGGGATTTTTCTACTGATATTTGGCTTAATCCTGGCAGGAGTTGGCGTTGCCGCCTGGCAATATGCTGAATCAGCTATGTGGGAAGCAGAACTAGGAGAAATATTTGGATATCATCAGCAGTATGAGAAAGCTCTTCTAATTAGGTCAGGTGGCCTTGGCATTGCAGTTTTCGGCGGTGGCCTGGCTATCGGTGGAATAGTCAGAATGATTGTGACGAGAAATAGGAGCTAAAATAAGAAGGAGGTTAGGAGATGCCGATAATACAAGAACTATTAAAGAAGCTTAAGAGGAAAGGGTCTATAGAAAAAGTGACCCAGGATGAACTCCGGATAGAGAAAATCAGGCTGGACCAACTGGAGGCAAAGCATATCCAGCGGGTGGAAAAGATAGAGAAAGAGAAGGAGGAGCTGTTTCGCAAGGGAGTAAATGAAGGCTCCCAGCGAAAGCAGACCATAATTGCCCGCAGGATCAAGGAGCTTGATTCCCAGGCTAAGAATCTTGACCGCCAG
>JAGHCA010000029.1 GCA_021160725.1 Dehalococcoidia bacterium
GCCCTTCATCTACCGCCTTCTGTACCAATTCCTTTACCTCATCTACCTCACCCGCAATTACACTCTCCTTTATTTTACTTGGCGCTATCATGCTTTTTTATACCTCCCTATTATTTGTTAAATTTTTTACTCAGTAGCTATTGCATGAATTGTTGCAGGGATTATATATATCAGATTACTGCTCTGTCAACTTTCTGTACCTATTCACATGACCCGCGATATATCACTTCTTTTCTTTAATTCAGGCCATTTAGTTTTGCTCTAGCTTCCGACTCAAATTCGCCTTTGTAATTCCACGAATTGATTACGGAATAAACTGCAGCCGAGACACAACACGAAGCTATTCCGTATTAAAGACGGAGCCTATACTATGCTGAATAATCAGGTTAATGTTTTTGCTATCCAGCAGAACTCTAATCCTAATCTTATTGGCGGGGAATCCGGGAGTCACACCCGGCTGCATAGATTTAGAATCTATGTGATCTTTCCGATCCATCCCCCCCTGTAATAATACATGTTATCACAAACAGCCATAATAAGCATTCTGGTTATACACCAGGTAGCTAAAAGATTACCCTTACTTCTCACCTAGCAGTTTCATCGCCTTCTCTGCTGCATCGGCTGCATCTACTCCATAGGCATCAGCTCCAATCCTGTCAGCCCACCTCTGCGTAGCTGGTGCCCCTCCTACCATTACCTTGAACTTGTCGCGTAAACCAGCCTTCTTGAGTTCCTCTATTAAAGTCTTCTGCCCACTCATAGTCGTAGTTAATAATGCACTCATCCCTATTATATCCGCATCTACCTCTTGAGCTTTCTCAATGAATTTCTGCGTCTCTACATCTCGTCCAATATCATATACCTCAAATCCATTGGCTTGTAGAAATGACACCACCATGCTTTTCCCTATATCGTGAATATCTCCCTGCGCTGTTCCCATCACTACCTTCCCTCTCTTTTGCGCACCTTTGGGCAGCGAAGCATTTAGTATATCTGCAGCCACCTTCATGGCTTCAGCCGATAGTATTAGCTCAGGTAAAAATAACTCCCCCCTACCAAACAAGTCTCCTACTTTAGCTATGCCAACACTGAACCCTTTGTTAATTACCTCTAAGGGATCCATCCCAGCTGCAATTGCACTCTTTGCCAGCTCTTCAGCCTTAGCTTTGTCCGCATCAATAATTGACTTCTCAGCCTCTTTTATAAGTTGCTCTTTATCCATAGTTTGTCCTCCTTTTTTATGCTCTTACTTTTCCTACTTGATTCTATCCTTAAACTGGTTCACGCAGTTGATTTCTATGCCCAACAGCTCAGCTATGCGAAATTTAGCATCGATGCCTTTAGCTACGCGGGGAAGTGCATTCACTCTACCAATATCTAAGTCTTCCCTTACTTCATTCATCACTACCGGGTCTGCAAGGTCAGAGACAGAAACTTTTAATTTGCTGGCTACATATTCCTTAGCTTCTTTTATTTTCATGCCTCGGGACATTTGCATGCGAGCTACCAGATCTCCAGCAGTACGCATTCCGCCCATTCCCGAAGCGATGCTGTGAGTGATATGCATCCCCAGCGGGTCTCCTACTCCTATCTACAAACCATCTAACCTACCTATTTCCACCATGGCTTTGGAAACTCTGGACACCGAATCCACAGGAGGAGTCTCTGTTACAGGAACTCCACCCACTCCCATACCCACATTAGCATGAATTGGTATGTTTGAATTTTCAACACAAGCCTTCGTGAAAGTGACCGCTCGAGCCGTATTCCAGGCACATGACTCATTTGTATTGGTGTTAACCGCCGGGCCAAAAATAGTAACTCCTGCCTTCTCTGCCAATTCAACCTGCTTATGAGGATATAAACCTGCAAGCTTTACTCCATCATAAGTCAGCTCTCCATGCATCCCTAAAATAAACTCCCCTGACATCCCCATCTCGATACACATCTGTGGGTACTTCTTCTTTAGTATCTCAACCGCTCGCAAGGTAGCCAGAAAATCTGCATCTCCAGCCGCTGCAGTGGTATCAAAATTAATGCCGTCTGCTCCAGACTCATACATGAGACTGCCTACATAAACCATGTCCCTAACAGCATGTTCTATCATTTCCTCTTGAGTTGCCCTGGCCTCAGATATTTTGCCCTGCGGTAACAACTCCATCGGATTGAGACAAGGACCATCAGGTTGAGTGTACAAGCCTAAATTAGGCATAGCTCCATAAAACAAAGGGGGAATTGTTACCAGCAAAGCCTGTTCAAATACAGGCTGCTCTATCCACATGATATTCTTTGCCGGTTTATAGCTGTAATCCATGTGGCCCATTTCCATTGTATCGGCACCTAACATTCTTTCATAAATTTGCAATGATTGGAGCTTACTTACCGATACATTTACCCGGTTAAATTTAGTAGTGCCACTGTCATAGCTAAGAATCACCTCTTTTCCCTTCTCCACACCCACACTCTTATCGGGGCACTTATAGAGCTCCAATAAGCGCTGCAGGTCATCTTCAGAAAGGGGAGGAATCTTTGCTCTCTCCGCAGCATCCTTGGTACCTTCTTCTAAATCTTGTCTTACTTCGCTCTCACTCAGTTCAACTACAGAACCATCTCCCATTCTGGTATAAATTTTCTGCATTCATTACCTCCTTCTCTGAATTTTTATCACTAAGCGATTTATCCCCTAGCATACAGTTACTTCAATTGAATTCTACCTCCTTCCTATTAATTGAGCTGTTTACTTCTATTCTAGCTTCAGACCTAGATTTGTCTTAGCTGTTCCGAAAATACTTCACCTCCAAATTGCACAGTGCCACTCTTCAGAATCTATCCCAGTCCCGTATCGAGTACAGGGTAAACTGGAGCCGATATGCAACACAATGCTAATTCGTATTAAATACAGAACTTGCATTACATTAAACAGCCTTATTATATGTCATTTAAGTTGGGCGCCATAGTGTCGCTTAAAAGAAGTCGAAGAGAATTTTTCCAGCTTCCACTTTGGTATACCACACTCTCTACATTCAGTAGAAATCCATTTATTGCGAAGCCAGCGCACTGCTCGACTTCTCTTGGAATTCCGTATAATAATCCTGCGGTTACAATGAGTGATTATCTCGGCATAAGCCCCCGTTACCACAAAGGATTTAACTCCATGAAGAACACCTT
Source organism: Dehalococcoidia bacterium (assembly GCA_021160725.1). Classification (GTDB taxonomy): domain Bacteria; phylum Chloroflexota; class Dehalococcoidia; order GIF9; family AB-539-J10; genus RBG-13-51-36. The sequence goes on from JAGHCA010000029.1 coordinate 3,169, forward strand.
TGCGTGACGGCCATAACTTTATCTTCCGAATAAGGGCAAAAAGGCTCACTTGCTTGCGATAATACTTCTTACGAACTTTTTTTGTTTTAGTCATTTATCTAACAGCCATAGCGAGCATTGTAGCTACACCGATTTGTAAAGGGTCGTGTACCAGACGCTCCCTTACTATAGAATAAGCCTCATCGCTCAAACCGAGAGGAATGCCACAAGCAGCAATTACAGTATCTGGCTTAATATGCTCTGCCTGAATGATCTCCGTGGCAGGAGAAGCATCAAGTAGAATTTTGTATCGTGTCAAAGCATCTGCCAGATTTTCTTCCATAACCACTTCATATTCTCTCACCAATATTTCAGCTTTGGTTCGATCAATATCAAACACTGCTACTTCGGCATCAAGCCTCTTAAGAGCACAGACAGCGCTTCTACCAACTCGACCCGCCCCTATCACCAACACTCTACGCGCACGTAATTCTCCCGCCAGACACTCCAGAGCAGCAACATAGCCTCTGCCTGTGGCTTCAGCATTATCCACCACTAGCCCACGAGATAAATTTATAGCAATAAAACAATTATCATCAGCTAAGAAAATAATCTTTGCTCCTCTCTTAATTCCTTCCGCCAAGCCAGCAACATCATAGTCATGCGTAACAAAAGACGTAAAACCAATATAGCTAACAATGCTTTGCACAGCCTGGGCAAAGCATTCAATAATGCCCTTACCTGCAGTAATTGGAACCACTGCCACTGGTGTGACACTGCTAGCTTCACGTACTTTTCCTTCTGCAGTACCAGCAGCATGGCTGGCAATCTCTCTTAGAGTACAACCTGTTCTACTTGATAATTCCCTATTGTAGCTATCAAGCTCTTTATCTATGTCTATTAGAAGTTCACTGGATAAACGCATCCTTCTTTTACCTTACTTAGCACTCGCAACCTCACTACAATTTGGTGTCGGATCACCATAGACCGATAATCCAAAGTAATCTCTAATATCTTCGATGACCAGGCAACGCTTACGCCAAGCTTCCTCGCGGCTATCCGCTGTGATTATCAAAGTAGCCACCCAAGATGAATGCCCGGGCACAAAATCAGTCAAGGCTTCATCAGCGCCAAAGAAATGCTCGTAAAAGTTAAGAGGGCGAGCGTTAGCCATAATATGTTCACCTGCTACTTCCAAAATCCCGGGGGTCACCTTTATATGCTCATAAACCACCCCTCTCTCATATTTAACATCGGGTATTATGGGAATATTGTCTTTTACAAATACATCGTATAAAAGTTCTAACATATTTATACCTGTTGACTGAATAACCACCGTGGGTGTCTGGCTTGGTAAGCGAACATCTATTTCCAGAACCTTTAGAGTCCCCTCATGAGAAATCACCTCTATATCCATAATACCATTCAGACTGAGAGCATCTGCGATTGTTACAGCAATTTCTTTGAACTTCTTATTCATCGTGGATGAAAGTCCTGCAGGAGCCAGCACACGCTTACAATCGTACTGGCTATCCACTACAATTTCTGTAGATTGGAGACTCACAAAATCATCTTTTACACCAACAACTTCGAGAGAATAAGAAGGGCCTAGCAAAAACTCCTGGATTACCCAGTTATTCGGGTCCTTTGTCACAAAAGCGGTAAGTTCTTTCATCCTGTTTATCCTGCGTACCCCCCTGCTCCCGCTTGAATTGGACGGTTTAACAATAACAGGCAAAGCACATTTAGGCCAGGGTGTGGGTATTGGGATACCAAGTTTGGCAAATAGAAGAGCAGATTCCCTTTTAGAGGAAGAAATTGCATAAGCTGCAGCATCATAAGCCAGTGGGATACTCTCCCTGGCTGCTCTTTCGCTCAAATGCTCTAAAGCAACAGGCTCTTCCAGAGCGGGTATAATCAAATCTGCTTCTTTAATAGCCGGGGGTAAATCTAAAGCCTCGCTGGTTATATCTAACTGATAAAAGGCATCGCATAAACCTGCAGCAGGCACCATAGAGTTTCTATCTACTAGAATCACTTCCCAGCCAGCTTTATGCGCCAGGTAAGTTGCCTCTACACCTTGTAACTTTCCTCCAACGATTACTACTCTCATTTATCTATCCCACTACAAATTCTTTGTTTAACAAGCCCATTCTTCGCCCTGTTGATCCAATGACAATAGTCCTCTACCTTTGCCGCTCTTAATCCAAGCTCCTCTAATATAGGCAACACGCCTTTTACCGTCCGATAACCACCATCTATATCCAAAGAGGCTTGAGCCACTCCAGCTAAACCCATATGTGCTGGAATCAGGGAGGTAACCACATTCGCCCCGGCTTTCAGCCTTTCCCGCAAACCCTCCACGCCATCTATATCCAAGGAAGCAGGTATCAACCGATCTGGAAATAAAAGACGCAAGACGGCTATAATTATCATCTCATAAATACGAGGAGGCGATGGCCAACTGCTCATAGGGCTACCTCTTTGAGGAATGAAACTCATAACACGCACTTGATGAGCACCCAGATCTTGCATAGCCTGCATTGACGCAGCAACATCCATCCGGGACTCGCCTACACCGGCTAAAATGCCCTCTTCCACCAACAGGTCTAACTCCCTAGCAAAATATTTTCCCTCAAGGCGAGAATCATAGCTCTGATTGGGACGCAGGTAGCGAAATAGTTGTCTATTGTGTGTTTCCTGATAACAAGCATACCAATCAACACCTATATCAGCTAAAGCAACCAACACATGTTTGGGAACTACCCCAGGAGAAACCATCACAGGCAGACCAGTTTCCTCCTTTACCCTTCCTATTAGCTTCACAAGCGATTTAAACCCGTCGTCATGCAGATAATAAAGAGGATCTTCCCCCATAGTGAGATCAATTAGATGAACCCCAGATTCGGCTAGTCTCCGTGCTATATCTATTGTTTCGCTTTCACTTTTTCGATACCGCTGGCACAAACTGTTAGATGCCCGATAAATACAAAATGCGCATTGGTTCCGACAGTATGTGGAGAAGTATATAAAACCATAGAGGAATATTTTATCGCCAAAGTACCTCTGCCTTAAGCTCCGCGCCACATGAAAAAGCTGATTTGTCTCCTCTTCCTCCTCCAGGCTAAGCAAAAATATCGTCTCTTCTTTGGACAAACATTGTCTGTCATACGCTTTTTGGAGCACGTTTTCTAGCTTGAGAGAGGAAATTGCTTTTGCCATGATATAAAGTATTTTATCATTTCCGACAAACTCTGTTTACCCCTTCTCCATCCTCGCCATTTGCTAGTTTGAAAAGCACAATATAGACTTGAATTACACAAAGACTTAGCTTGTAAACTGTGGGTAATGCCAAGATATTGAGGCCCAACCTCTATCCCCCTTTGGGGCTTTTCCCTCTTCAATGTTATAATAGGTTCTGAGTCTTCATGGACATCTTAGCCACGCTTAATCCCGCCCAGAGAAAAGCTGTGGAAGCTGTCAAAGGACCTATACTTATCCTGGCTGGACCCGGCAGTGGCAAGACCAAAGTGATTACCCACAGGGTTGCTTATCTGGTTAAACTCTGCGGCGTTAGCCCTCACAACATCATGGCGGTTACCTTCACCAATAAAGCCGCCCGGGAGATGAGAGAGAGATTAGAACAACTCTTGAGACAGGCAGCCGAGGCCTTAAGTTTAGGCACCTTTCACTCCATTGGTGCTCGAATTCTCCGTCGTGAGGGCAAAGCCATAGGACTTGACTCAAGTTTCGTTATCTACGATGAAGATGACCAGCTAAGGTTGATGAAGCAAGTTCTAGAGGAGCTGAACCTCGACCCCAAGCAGTATGCCCCCCGGGCTCTACGTTCGGCTATCGGTGCTGCCAAGAGCCGCCTCATCAGCCCTGAGGGCTATGCCCCGCGGGTTAGCAACTACTTTGAGGAGATAGTTCACAGAGTTTATCAGCACTATCAGCAATTACTCAGCCGGAGTCGCGCGGTAGATTTCGACGACCTGCTGATGAAGACGGTGCAGTTATTCCAAGATCATCCTCAGATTCTTAATAGATACCAGTCAAGGTATGTTCACATTTTGGTTGACGAATTTCAGGACACCAACATCGTCCAGTATATGCTGATGAAGCAGTTGACCGGAAAACACCGCAATCTCTGCGTGGTGGGCGACCCCGACCAATCTATTTATTCCTGGAGATTTGCTGATTTGCGTAATATCCTGAGCTTTGAGAAGGATTACCCCGAAGCCAAAGTGGTGTTTTTAGAACAGAATTATCGCTCCACCAAGACAATCTTGAAGGTAGCTTCAGACGTCATCTCAGCCAATATCCAGCGCAAGCCCAAAGAGCTGTGGACAGAAAACGAAGACGGAACACCTGTAACCATTATCAAAAGTTATAGTGCCGAGGAGGAGGCTCAATCCGTAGTCAGCGAGATAGAGAAGCTCACCATCCATGAGCAATTATCCTTCAAAGATTGTGCCGTCATGTATCGAGTCAATGCTCAGTCACGAGCATTGGAGGAAACTTTCCTGAGGTATGGTGTGCCCTATAAACTTATTGGAGGCACGCGTTTTTACCAGCGGAGAGAGATCAAGGATGTCATTGCCTACCTCAAACTCATTCACAACCCTCACGATAATGTTAGCTTGACTCGGATAATAAACGTTCCTGCCAGAGGCATCGGCCCTCGCACCCTCAGCCAGCTTCAATCCTGGGCAAAAGCTCATGATACTTCCCTTTTCGAGGCACTAAAACAAGTGAGCCATCCCTATTCTGTCGGGACGAAGCAATCTCTTCCCCCACGCATTGTGCAGACTCTGGCTGGATTTGATGCCCTTATATCTGAACTCACAGCCCAGAGCCATAAGCTAAGCCTTTCTGATCTAGTGAATGAGATACTGAAGCACACCGGATATAGAGAATACATTCTGGACAAGGAGGGTGGGGAGGAAAAATGGGAGAACATAATGGAGCTGAGAAGCGTTGCTGGTGAATATGATGAACTCGACCCTGAAGAGGCTTTAGCTGCATTTCTGGAAAAAGTAAGCCTGGTATCGGACATAGATGAACTGGATGAAAAAGCTGATGCAGTAACTCTGATCACCTTACATCAAGCTAAAGGATTGGAGTTTCCCGCGGTTTTCATTGTTGGTCTGGAGGAAGGAATTCTCCCACACAGGAAATCGTTCGATGACCCAGAACAAATGGAAGAGGAGCGTCGTCTTTGCTACGTGGGAATAACCAGAGCCAAGAAACGACTCTATCTTTTACGCAGTTATCGTCGAAGTTTGTTCGGCGGCAGCACGGCAAACCCACCCTCCCGCTTCCTCAAGGATATCTCACCAAACTTGATAAGCCCAAGAGATCTATGGGAAGAGACCCCGACTTCCGTAGCTAGTCGCAATTTTAATCTGGACTCCCAGTCTTCACCTCAACCTCTTAACACTCTTACATTAAAGGTTGGTGACCATGTCTGCCATAACAAATTCGGCCCCGGCATAGTAATGAATTGCAATCCGACAAAGGATGACCAGGAGCTGACCGTAGCCTTTGAACAGGCGGGGGTTAAGAAGCTTCTGGCCAGCCTGGCACCATTGGAAAAAATTGAGAAAGATTTCGATTTTTCCGCATAACATATTGACAAAATACACGATACCGTGTAAATTAGAGAGAGATGCCTATTAAGGTTTTAGAGTCGGAGGTTGTCGCCAAGATTGCTGCAGGGGAGGTGGTCGAGAGGCCAGCTTCGGTGGTGAAGGAACTGATAGAAAATTCCCTGGATGCTGGAGCCAGTCAGATTGCTGTAGAGGCCCGAAGCGGTGGGGTAGAGCTGATTAAAGTGAGCGACAATGGGGCGGGTATTCCAGCCCCGGAGCTAGAGCTTGCCTTTCATAGGTACGCCACGAGTAAGATTGGCAACTTAGACGACTTGGAGAAAATCTCCAGCCTCGGCTTTCGAGGCGAAGCTCTGCCCAGCATCGCCGCTGTTGCTGAAGTGGAAGTCCTCACTCAAACATCTTCGGAAACCATTGGCAGCTATCTGCATTTGAGAAAAGGCGAGGTCGTCCGCAAGGAAAGCCGAGCCAGGCCCCAGGGCACCACCATAACCGTACGCCGATTGTTTCGCTATTTACCGGCACGACTTAAGTTTCTCAAATCGGTAAATACCGAAAATAGCCACATCGCCCATTTGGTAAGCCAGTACGCCCTGGCTTTCCCCGAGGTTAAGTTCAGCCTGGTTCTCGATAAACGCCCCAGTCTGCGCACTACGGGCAATGGCGACCTGCGCGAGGTGGTAAACGAGACATATGGTTCAGAGGTAGCTCAAAGGATGCTAAAGGTGGAACAAAATGACGGCTCTGCTAAAGTCGGCGGCTTAACAAGCCCGCCTTCCTTAGCCCGTTCCAACCGCAACTATCTCAGCTTCTTCGTCAATCGAAGGTGGGTGCGCAGTCCTTTGCTAATCCGGGCGACTGAGGAAGCCTATCGTGGCTTACTTATGGATGGCAAGCATCCCATTGCTATAATCAACATATCTCTGCCGACTCAAGAGCTTGATGTCAACATCCACCCTGCTAAAGCCCAGATAAAGTTTTGCCATGAGCAAGCGGTCTTTAGCAGCGTACAAAAAGCCATAGAGGAGGCACTAGCCAGGACGCCTATAGCCAGCTCGAAGACCGTGCCCTTCTCAGTCAGTTCAGGGCAGTGGCAGAGCCCACGCATGATAATGGATAACGAGCCGGCTTTCGTTGTTGCCAAGCTGCCGACCATGGAATTACCAGTTTTGAGGGTACTGGGACAGCTAGCCAACACCTATATTATCGCCGAGGGACCCGATGGGCTCTATCTCATCGACCAGCATGCTGCCCATGAGCGCATACTTTACGACCGAATTTCAGCACAGTGGACACAAAAGGAAGTTGAGGTCCAGGGCTTGCTCCAGCCGATAAATATAGAGCTTAGTCCCAGAGAGGAAGAGACCTTGAGAGCCAGTAAAGAGTTCCTGACTGAATTTGGCTTCACCATTGAGTCTTTCGGAGATAGAAGCTATGTAATACGCGCAATACCAGCACTAATGGCCAGAGCCAATGTCATTGAGATAATAAGTGCGCTGCTTGATAATCTTACCAGCAAAGAAAGTACCCATCCCTGGGAGGAAAAGATAGCCCAATCTTTGGCGTGCCACGGTGCTATTAGAGCGGGCCAGCAGCTAAGCAATGAAGAGATGCGAGAGTTAATAAAGCAACTAGAGCAAACCAAGCAACCACGCGCCTGTCCCCACGGCCGGCCAACCATGATTCATTTGAGTTCTCATCAATTAGAGAAGGAATTTGGCAGAATAAGCTAGCCAATTCTCAGTCCAGTCAGGGGGGACAAACTGGGTTCGGCCTGGGTTTAACTTCCCTACCACAGACAAGGTTTCATTCCGTCGACGCCATAGCATCTGATTGAATCCCTTCTCTATTCCTCATAGAGAGACAAGATGCTTGCTCTCGCAATACATTGCGATACCCTTACATGCAGAATCTGCCAGCATTATCCAAGCACAACTACTGGATTTTTCTCACTTTGAGCAGATTCGTAGAGCCAGCCACCCCAATAGGAATACCACCAGTAATAACTATCAAATCACCTGCCTTTGCTAGCCCCACTTCTTTAGAAAGCCTAGCTGCCATATTGAATAAGTCGTCCACCGACGAAGGTTCCGCTATCTGGAAAGGATAAACACCCCAGCGCAGCAATAATCTCCCCACGACAGCAGCATCAGGAGTTATCGCTAGAATAGGCATTCTGGGACGATATCTTGATACCCGCCCAGCTGTGCTGCCAGATTGTGTAAAGGCCACAAGAGCCACTGCACCAAGACTCTGTGCCGTATGGCAGGCATTATAGCTTATCAGCTCATCAGTCTTCTGCTCCAACCACCTGCTTCTTTCTGCCAGTATCTGCTGATAGGCTAGTTTCTTTTCTGCTTCCCGGGCAATCTTTGCCATCATTTTAACCGCGTGCACCGGGTACTTCCCGATAGAGGTTTCTGCAGAAAGCATAACAGCATCGGTGCCGTCAAATATGGCATTAGCCACATCTGTTACTTCAGCCCGAGTCGGTCGGGAAGCATTAATCATCGATTCCAACATCTGTGTGGCAGTAATTACCGGCTTACCTGCCTGATTGCATTTCCTGATAATCTCCTTCTGCACCAGTGGCACTTTCTCCAGTGGGATATCCACACCAAGGTCTCCCCGAGCGACCATTATGCCTTCGCTGGTTGCTAGTATGTCGTCAAATCTTTTAACTGCCTCCCCTCTTTCAATCTTGGCAATAATTGGTATGTCTGTATTGTTCTCACGTAATATAGCTCTTACATCTGTTACATCATCGGCATTGCTGACAAATGATAGAGCCAGATAATCAGGGTGCTGCTTGATAGTAAAGAGAACACATTCCTGCAAAGCATCGGTAACGAAAGGGCCGGGGGTATGCACACCAGGTATCACCAACCCACGCCCCTCAGTAAGTATTCCCCCCACCATAACCTTACACCTGACCTCCGTATCTCGCCACTCAAGCACCTTGAGTTGTATTGCGCCGTCATCAAGCAACACAGTATCCCCTACTTTTATATCCCGAGGAAGGAGAGAAAGATTAACTGGTATTAATTCATCGTCTCCCTCCAGTTGTCTTGTGGTGAGAACAACCTGTGCACCTTTTTTCAACCTGGCTTGGCCGCCTCTCAACTTGCCTGTGCGATATTTTGGACCGGGTAAATCCATAAGTATGGCAACGGGTACTGCCAGACGGTGAGATAGCCTCCTTACAGTCTGAATATGGCGGGCATGATCTCTGAAGTTACCATGGGACAGGTTGAATCTGGCAATATTCATGCCTGCCCTTATCAATTGCTCAATCATGGCAGCTGAGTTAGTAGCCGGACCAATAGTACACACTATCTTGGTTTGTCTAGTAAAAAATCTGGAGCGTTTCATATTTCCCTCTCGTTCTACATGCAGCCTTATCTCATCTCTCTCGGAAGGGATAGGAGCTTAAAATCAATAACTTCGATACCAGCCCTCAGCCACCGGGGCGAATTTGCCCTTTTCAGCTTCCAAGCGGGAATGCCACGGCTTACCGTATCTATCAGCTACTTCAGCTAGTTCTTTCAACCTCGGGGCAGCCGTATTCTGGAAAAAATCCGCTCTATTTTGTCGGGAACGAATTTGAGCGCCCTCCTGCCACAGGGCACGGCCAGCCAGAAAACCGGATGCTCCTGCCTTACAGGCTATCTCTACCTGCTTCCTAAATGAGTCGAAGCCAACGCCAGCACTGAGCAGTACCCAGGGCAATCGAGATGCCCGATCTAGCATCCGACACAACTCCAGCAGCTTTGCCTCATCTTGCTCAAACTCAATATCTGCCGGGAATTCAGCTTTCAGTACATCAATGGGCAAGGTAGTAATCTGCCGGGCAGTTTCAATTACCAACTCAGGCTTTATCTCAGCAAATTTTCTAGACGATGCCCCACCTTTATTTATCCGCTTCGCTTCACCAATAGGATAGCTTACCGGCTCAACCAGAAAAGCTATATCTTCTTCAAGGCACTGGTCAGCAAGCCTTGCTACCAAATCGAGCTGCCTTGAGGCGATATCTTTCAGGTCGGGCCTGAAGTAAATTAGGAGCTTGACCGCTGAAGCTCCCATTTTCTTTATCTTTTTTACGCTCCAGCCAGGCAAAAGCTCGGTAATTCTGGCTCCACTGTCTCCGGTATAGCCGCTCTTTTCCAGGCTAACAAGAAGTCCCTTAGACCCGGGCATAAGACCTGTAGCTATAGCCTGAGCAGCTCCATATTCCGGGTCAAGCAATATGGCACTGGCAAAGGGCGCTACCGCCTGGCAAAGGTCAAGCTTGAAATCAACCATATCCTGGTAACTCACGGCATCGGGGTTCCTTGCGTTCAATGCCCGCTTAAGTGCCCCTCTGTGGTCAATGGCACACATCGTCATTATCCCCTTGGAGTCAGCCAATTGCTGAAGTCCTCTTAGTTTGCCGATAGATATATTCATTACATCACTCCCATAGCAGATTACTTTCTTTTTCATTCACAAAGCAGTTTTCTCATCTCTACAAGTTCAACATTCAGTTCTTTTTTCTTTTTCCATGTATATTCAAGCGGAGTACAGGCTATTCTCCAATTTATCTCTCCCACCATATACCCGCTTTTACCAGCCGCCAACATCTGTACAGCCGCCACACCAAGCTTGCCAGCCAGAACGCGGTCACGTGCCGTCGGCGAACCTCCACGCTGGATATGCCCCAGAATACATACCCGGGAATCAAACCCCAACTTATCTCTTACCGCCCGGGCGATACGGAAACTATCGCCCGGCTGCTCAGTTTCTGCCACCACCACAATGGCACTCCTCTTTTCCCCATTGAAATTCCTCTCCAGATGTGAGCAAAGTTCATCAACGCTCAGAGGAGCCTCAGGAATAAGCAGTTCTTCGGCACCACCAGCGATGCCACTCTCCAGGGCAATAAAACCAGTGTGATGTCCCATTACCTCCACGAAAAATAGACGTTCGTGCGATAGAGCGGTATCGCGAATACGATCAATAGCCTCCAGAGCACAATTTACGGCAGTGTCAAAACCAATGGTATAATCAGTACCATAGACATCATTATCTATCGTCCCCGGCACACCGATGATACTAACGCCGCATTCTTGTGATAGGACGGTACCACCACGGAAAGTACCATCGCCCCCGATGAGTATCAGTCCCTCGATTTCCCTCTTATCAAGATTTTCTATAGCCAGCGCTCTGCCCTGCTTGGTCATGAATTCTGATGAGCGGGCAGTGCCCAGTATAGTCCCACCCTGGTGAATAATATTGGCGACGGTTCTCCTATTCAATAGCTCAATTTCGTCATGGATGAGTCCGGCATAGCCGCGCCTGATGCCAAAAATCTCCAATCCCTGAGCAATGGCTGCACGTACTGCTGCCCGTATACAAGCATTCATGCCCGGCGCATCACCACCACTGGTCAATATCCCAATCCTTTTCATAGATTCCTCCTCGGTTATCCTGCTCCTTTCAAATATTGTTACAACTACATTTTCCAGCAGTAAAAACCCGGGCCTCAGGGATTCTGCCTTTTCATCTCCTGAAGTGCAAAGACAGCGGCACCAAGCACGCCGGAATTCCGACCCAGCCCAGCAGAAGTAAAACGCATCGCCTGGAAAGCTTGTTTATATGCTCTTTCTCCAGCCACCTTGAAGGCTGGCTCAAACAGCATATCACCAATATTTGATAAACCGCCACCGATAACTATCAATTCGGGGTTAAATATGTTGATTAAATTGGCCAACCCCACACCCAAGTAGTAGCCGGTCCGACCGATGAGTTCTTTAGCCAGGCTGTCACCCCTTTCGGCAGCGTCCTGAATCACTCGCGCCGTCACCTTTCCCACATCACCCTCGGCGTATTCTAAAATTGAAGTCCTCATTCCTTCCTCAATCCGGTGCCTCGCCTCTCTGGCCAGAGCTGTCCCTGAAGCCAGCGTTTCCCAGCAACCTCTGTTCCCACAGTTGCAGATTGGACCATCGTCATCAATGGTCATATGCCCCACTTCTCCAGCAGCACCAATAGCTCCACTATAAATCTTTCCATCAATAACAATGCCTCCACCGATGCCTGTGCTAATAGTAATATAGATGAAATTGCGAGACCCCCGGGCAGCACCGAAATAAAATTCTCCCAGGGCAGCAGCATTGGCATCATTGATGAGAAAAGTCTTCTTGCCCAGTTTTTCCTGTATTGTGTCCCTCAGGGGAACATCTCGCCATCCTGGCAGATTCGGCGAGGTAAGGAGGATCCCCGCTTCGGAATTTATAAGGCCGGGCGCCCCGACTCCTACGACAATAAGGTCTGAAATGTCAACACCCGCCTGTCTCATAGCACGATGCGCAGACTCCAGAATAGATTGAATGACCGCCTCCTTGCCTTTTTGGGCCGGTGTTACACTGTGGTCGCGCGATAGTATTTCCCCCTGAGGGTTGGTCACCACCGTCAGAATCTTGGTGCCTCCCAGATCAACACCAAGAATCAAATCGTCAATATTTTCACGCAATTTTGAACTCCTGTTTTAAACCTCAACTATAAGTAGGACTCCTTGCCAAAGCCAACATATCTTTCCAAGGTAACGCTTACTCTTATTCCCTTCATAGATTACCCTGATAAGTACCTCTGTATTCTCACTCCCATGCTTGATAATAACAACAGGCTCAGATTACAGCAATCCTCCCACCTGAAACCTCACCTCACCGGCAATGACAGGTTTTGTTCCAGCTTCCTAATTATATAAGAGAACAAATTAAAAAGGCAGAGACCCCTCGTGAATAACCCAAGACAGGTGCCCATTATACAAAATTTATCCCCTCAATTAGCAAGGATTATACCTGACTAGCTCCAATACAGATCCCGCGCCACAGAGATGGATTTCAACTGCTTGTACCTCAACCTCTATCCACATACCCAGAGTTTTTCGGCAGCCTTCACACCGTCAAGCATCACTTCCGTACCAATCCACAATTCCCCCGAAAGCCGTAATACAACTCGCCTTGCCGCTGACTCGAATGCTAGCGAAGCGGTGCAACGTCAGTGCTGTGCTTTTGTTCCTTTGTTTTCCGCCGGCTTATGATGTCCATCAGCTACGAGTTCGTCTCCAGGAGGCTGATTAGTTTGCCAAGGTCGGTTTGTAGTTAAAAAAGTAAGCGAGTTCGCCCCTAATCTGTCTTTGGTGAAGCGAGCATTATGCCAAACCATATCATTGATTGTTACAGTTTTTGATAGTATACTTTACACTAACATACATAAGTTCACTTTGTGGGAGGTATTTCATGAAATTATCCTGTCTTCAAGAAAACCTGAATAGAGGGCTAAACATTGTAGGGAGAGCTGTAGCCGCCAGATCTACTTTGCCTATTACCCAGAATATCCTTTTATCCGCTGAGCAATCGCGCCTCAAATTAGCAGCCACCAATTTGGAAATGGCTGCCACCTGCTGGATTGGTGCTAAAGTGGAACAGGAAGGGACCATAACTGTGCCTGCTCGCTTAATCATAGACTTTGTTAATTCATTGCCCAATGACTTAATTGAAATCAATCTTCCTGCTACCAGTCGCATCCTAGAACTTAAGAGCGGCCACTCTCAAGCCCATATTAACGGCATTGATGCCGCAGATTTCCCACCTATCCCTCAGATAGACGATGGCATAACGACCACCATTGAAGCAGCTAAACTCAAGGAAGGCATTACACAGGTCACCTTTGCTGCTGCCACCGAAGAATCACGCCCTGTATTAACCGGAATTAACACTGAATTTGATGGCGATCAGCTCAATCTGGTCGCTGCCGACGGCTTCAGGCTGGCTGTCCACAAGACAACTCTTGACTCTCCAGTCGACGAGAAATTCACGGTTATCATCCCGGCCAGAACACTCAATGAACTGAATCGCCTTCTTAGTGAACAAGAGGAACCCGTAGAAATCACCGTGAACAAACAAAAAAGCCAGGTTCTCTTCCGCCTCAAGGATACTGAGATAGTTTCCCAGCTTCTTCAAGGTTCTTTTCCCAACTATTCTCAGGTTATTCCTCAAAGCTATACCACACGAGCGGTAGTTGAAATTAGCGAATTTCTGCGCGTTACGAAAATATCTTCCATTTTTGCCCGCGACGCCAGCGGTATAGTTCGTCTGACCATCACCCCAGGTGCTGAACTTACCCCAGGAAAGGTAACTGTTTCTGCTCAGGCCGAAGAAGTCGGCGATAATGTTGGTGAAATCGATGCTCTTATCGACGGAGAAGAGGCAAAAATTGCCTTCAACGTAAAATATCTTTCTGATGTTTTGTCTGTTCTTAACCAATCCCAAGTTGCCCTGGAGGTTACCACCCCCTCGAGCCCAGGAACCATCCGCCCCATAGGCGTGGATAATTACATTCACGTAATCATGCCCATGTTTGTCCAGTGGTAAGTAATTTCAGACGAGTCGTCTGATGTCTGTGTGGGCAAAGATTCGATGACGTCACACAAGCACGAAAAGTACAATTCCAAGCACTAGCGCTTCGCGCAGGGAATCTCTTGACTTGTTATCCAATAACGATTGTGTCTAGAACAAAAGCGCTTGCTGGTCTATTCTAAGCTCCTTGAGCGCCACATCTCGTAGTAATTGCAGGCGTGACCTTAATTGCTGGACCTCTTCCTCGGGGAGAGAAGCTGCTATCGGCAGTCCGTGTCAAATCATTTAAGCACCTAACCCAACAGAGGATTGCTTAATCATATAATTTCTAACTATATGAGGTGCCAGCTTCTTGTAGATGTCAGCCTGCGGGGTTTTCTTCTTTTCCTGGTAAACC
>JAGHCA010000023.1 GCA_021160725.1 Dehalococcoidia bacterium
GCCATCGGCTCGGTCTGCCATCCGTATGCATGATAGAGGGAATCAATGATTTTCTCAGGGTCGATTTCCAGGATTATCGCCATCTGCCTTATCGCCGTTGCGATTATGTCTTTTTGGCAGGCAGCGACGACAAGAAGTATTTCGCGGACAGGCAGACCTATGTTGTGGGGCTTCCTATAATCGAATCGCTTGCCACCAAAGCACCCACATTCCCCCAGAAGCCTTTCGCTGTCCTGAACGTAAATTTCACCTACGGCGTGCTCGAAGAGGCGCGCAAACAATTCATCGCCACGGCGCAGAGTGCATTTACTGCCGCCGGCTACGATTGGGTAATAACGAAACACCCCATGGACAAGGGCAACCTTAAAGGTTATCCAGTGTCGAATCTGACACAACATGAACTTATAGACAAGTGCTCAGTCTTCGTCAGCCGTTTTGCTACGGGTATTCTGGAAGCACTGGCTAGTGGGAAGCCCGTGATTTACTTTAATCCGCACAACGAGAAGGCCGAGAAGTTTAAATCTCCCCTCGGCGCCTATGAAATTGCCACGACCGAGGAGGAGCTGATACGCGCACTTAAAAACGTGTCCAATGATATCGAGGCCGGCGTTGATTTCCGAGCACGCGCCCTTCCATTTCTAGAATGGCATACCGGCTATCGGCCCGACGGCTCGTCCGTTACGCACCGTTTTGCTGAGGCAGTGGCGGAAATATTGGAGCGTGATTGCGAGCAACAATCCGCAGTGGCAGACCTGTTCTTCCAGCGATTGCAGGAGCAGGAGCCCTTCCACTGTGAGAGCCCGGGCACAATTATCGGAGATTTCGACCGTCGGCATAAAGCTCAACTCCCCGAGGAAGAACTGATCGGCCGGTATTTTGGCGATAGCGGAGGCATCATGATCGATGTCGGTGCAGCCAATGGTAATAGTTTGGACGTCTATTTCGGAAAGGGGTGGACAATTCACGCGTTTGAGCCCGATTCAAAAAACCGGCAAAGACTCTTGGACACGTGGCCATCCTGTTCACGATTGATCGTTAACGAGGAGGCGGTATGTGACAAGGCGGGATTGAAGGTGCCATTCTACAGGAGCAACGAAAGCGCGGGCATCAGCGGTCTATCTGCTTTTACTGCTGGGCATAGACAAGTCGGTGAAGTCAGGACAATAACGCTTCATGATTACTATCGGAAGGCAGGGCTTCGCCATGTGGATTTTCTCAAGGTAGATGTTGAAGGATTTGACAAGTTCGTTCTTGATGGGTTTCCCTGGGAAAGCGATAGGCCAGAAGTCATCCTTGTAGAGTTTGAAGATGCAAAGACGACTCCGCTTGGATATTCAGCACATGAGCTTGCAGATACACTCATCCGTCGTGACTATGTCGTCTATGTGAGTGAATGGCTGCCGGTCGTTTGTTATGGCATTACTCATGACTGGAGACGGCTGGTTCGCTATTCTACTGCACTGGAACTGGGCAAGAGCTGGGGGAACATGATAGGGTTTTTTGACGACCCGGGTGCTGATAAGTTAAGGTCACTGGCACGACAAACAATAAAATTCTCCGCCCAGCCGGGCAGAGACATAGTGTATTTCACGAGGTATAAACGCCGAGCTTTACCTGTGCAGTTGTATCACCGCGTGCTTTACAGGCTCGCTCCATACGTCCTGCGGAAGCATCCGCGGCTGGCCATGATGTACCGGAAAATGCGCGATAGAGGACTTTTGCCGAGATGAACAGATGAAGACACGTTACCCTATGATAAGCACCATCAGCCGCTTCGGCAAATGGGGCCTTACAATGCTGAAAAAAACTTTCTTTGGCATTGGCGGTATAGCTCTCTTTGTTATCGTTGGGCTTTACGTTGCGGGGGCATTAGTTGAGCCTTTACGCTGGTATTTGATAGGAACCGCTACCGCACTACTACTATTGGGCGGCGGAGTGTTGGTGCTATCCTATATCCGGTTCACAATAAATCGTCTAGCCAGCGACCTAAAGAAACAGGTATCGGATACCATGAGGGCTCTGGGTAAAACAGAGGCAAAACTGGCGAAGATGAATGTCGGCAATTTCCCACTTTTCCAGAAGTTCAACAGGCAGCTGACAGATGAAGATTTGAAACGCTTTGCCGGAGAATGGGCACCTAAACTCGGGCTCAGTCTGAATTCGAGAGCGTTGGCATATATTGCCCACCGCATTTGCCTCGCTGAGGACACATGCATTGGTCGCCTGGCCGGCAATATCGAGACTATGCTGCTGCGCGTTCTGGTGGCGCGCAATGTGAAGGAACCCAATCTCGAGGTACTTGAGATAGGGACTCTGTTCGGTGTTGGTGTGGCAATGATTCACGAGAATTGCCGGGGATTCTTTAATGATGTACATATCACTGTTATCGACCCACTAAGCGGATACTATGGTGGTGATAACTTGGACACAATGACGAAGATACCGGTTACTCGCGAGATATTTGTTCACAACATGCAGCGAATGAATATTCCGGAATCAGACTACACCATCATTGAAAAGCTCAGCACCGAGGACGATGCAATAGAGCAAGCATCGAAAAGATGCTATAACATACTTATCATTGACGGAGACCACTCCTATTCCGGCGTCAAGCATGACTTCTACAACTACCGACACCTGGTGAAGCGTGGCGGCTACATCATCTTCGACGACTATAATAACCCCTCCTGGCCGGATATCAAAGATTTTGTGGACAAGGAGGTTGTTGGGATGCCCGAGCTAGAATTTGCGGGAACAGATGTATATAGCGCCGTTTTCAGGGTTATCACACCGCAAGATTTGATAAAGCAGGGGTGAAAACTGCGTAAATAATATATTGTTCGCTCATTGGCTCTGCTGCGATTCGTTGCCGGAACAAAAAGCATCATACCCATCCAGAACAGCCTGTTCCTCGAACCATGCCAAGCGGGAAAGTTGAACGGGAGCGTTGCATCGAATATACTAGTGGTGCTGCGGAGGAAGAGTTTGTCAGAGATTATTGACATATCAGTGCCCCTTTCACCCGGAATGCCTGTCTGGCCAGGTGACGGTGATTTTCGCATCGTGCCGGTAAAGCGTGTGGCAAAAGGGGATAAGAATAATTTGTCCCGGCTGGACTGCGGCATACACTCCGGCACCCATGTGGATGCTCCGTGGCATTTCCTGGAGGAAGGAAGCACTGCAGAGCAGTTACCTCTAGATGTGATGGTGGGCGATGCTTTGGTGGCTTATCTGCCAGAAGTTGATGTAATCACGGCTGAGACTCTTGCTCGGTTGACGCTCCCCACAGGCACAACACGCCTGCTGTTGCGGACACGCAACTCGGAGCTATGGGAAACAGGAGTCACCGAGTTCAGGAAAGACTTTGCAGCACTAACAAGTGATGCCGCTCAATGGCTGGTGGACCAGGGTATTCGCCTGATAGGCGTGGACTACCTATCGGTACATCGCTACGGCGATAAGGCCCCTACGCATCAAATCTTATTGAGGGCGGGCATCGTTATCGTTGAAGGGCTGAACCTGGCTGGTGTGGAACCTGGAAAATACGAACTTATCTGTTTGCCGTTGCGTCTGAGTGGTGCCGATGGGGCACCCGCCAGGGCTGTGCTGAGAAAACTCCCATCACAAGACTAGAAAACGAGGCTATTTTAATATGTCATCTCTATCCTCAAACTCAAAGCCTGTAATCGTCGCCCTGGTTCCCATGAAGGGACACAGTGAGAGGGTGCCCAATAAGAACCTTCGCCCTTTTTGCGGCAAACCCCTCTGCCACTGGATCATACATAGTCTGCAAAAGAGTCATTATGTAAAAGATATTGTGGTGAATACCGACAGCCAGAAAATAGCGGAGAACATTCACCAGAATTTTAACGGTGTGAAGATTATTGACCGCCCAGATAAAATCAGGGGTGATTTTGTCTCAATGAACACCATCATCGCTCACGACCTGTCACAATTGCCTGGGGAACACTTCCTGCAGACACACAGCACCAACCCCTTGCTAAACACTGAGACCATAGACAAAGCTATAGCCTTGTACTTCCGCAATCTGGGAACGCATGATTCGCTGTTCACGGTAACACGCCATAATGCCCGCTTCTACTGGGGTGATGGGAATCCAATAAACCACGACCCGCAGGAATTGATTAGAACTCAGGACTTGCCCCCCATCTTTGAGGAAAACTCTAGCCTCTATATATTCTCCAGAGAATCGTTTAAGCAGAGCGGCGGCAAGCGTATTGGACTGAAACCATATATGTTTGAAATAAGCAAGTTTGAAGCCGTGGATATTGACGAGGAAGATGATTTCCAGCTGGCGGAATTGTTATGCCAGGCAAAGCTAAACAAATTGTGAAGAAAAGTGCTATGATTGGGCGGAGGAGGAGGTTATCAGGAAAACTGAACTAATAAGAAGAATGAATAAGACTAACAGCCTGAAATCAAAACTAAGAAATAGACAGCTAACTATAGGGTCGTGGCTAACCCTTAGCCATTCTTCTATTGCTGAAATAATGGCTAATGCTGGGTTTGACTGGTTAACAGTGGATATGGAACACAGCGCTATCGCCATCCACGAGGCACAGCGGTTAATTCAGGTGATTGAACTCAGCGGCTGTGTTCCGCTGGTACGGGTAGGGACTAACGACGCCAATCTGATTAAGAGAGTTATGGATGCCGGCGCCCATGGAGTAATTGTGCCTATGATTAATACCAAGGAGGACGCCGAACAGGCGGTGGGCGCAGTCAAGTATCCACCTGAAGGATTCCGTGGAGTCGGGCTGGCTCGCGCTCAGTCTTATGGCGCTAACTTTGAGGGGTATCGAAAGTGGAATGAAACTGAGAGCATCGTTATCGTCCAGATAGAGCATATTAAGGCAGTGGAGAACCTGGAGGCGATTTTGTCTGTTAAAGGAGTGGATGCCTTTATCGTTGGGCCCTATGATATTTCGGCATCCCTCGGCATAGCAGGGCAATTTGACCATCCCGAGATGACATCAGCCTTGAATAAGATACTGGACACCGCCAGGCGGCTAGAGGCGGTTGCTGGCTATCATGTTGTCCCTCCTGATGCTAGACAGGTGCTGGAAAAAATAAAACAAGGTTACCGCTTTCTGGCATATAGCATTGACTTTCTATTCCTGGGCGACTCCTGTCGCAACGGTCTTACCACTATTCGCGAGAATATGGGAAAAGCATGAACAGGGTACTAATTACCACTTCCTCTTTTGGAAAAAACAACTCCTCACCACTCAATCTACTCAAAGAAGCAGGCTACGAGACAATAATTAACCCTTATGGAAGAAAATTAACCGAAGATGAGGTGCTTAACTTGCTTCTCGAAGTTAAACCGGTGGGAATGATTGCTGGAGTGGAGCCCTTAACTGCTAGCGTTCTTCAACAAGCGAAAGGCTTAAAGGTTGTTTCTCGCTGTGGGGTCGGACTGGACAACGTGGATTTAAATGCTGCCCGAGCTCTGGGTATCACTATTAGAAATACACCGGATGCCCCCACTGAGTCTGTAGCCGAGCTGACTATCGGGTTTATCTTTAACCTGCTAAGAAAAATTGCTTTTCTAGATAGAGAAGTCAGGAAGGGCAACTGGGCTAAGGAGAGCGGAAGCCTGGTGCGAGGTAAGAACGTCGGCATCGTTGGCTTAGGGCGCATCGGCAAAAGGGTTGCCGAAATGTTGCTGGCACTGGGGGCGAAGGTGGCCGGAACAGATATACAACCGGATTACGAGTGGCTGCAAACAAAACAGGTCCCTTTAATCAGTTTAGAGGAGTTGCTGAAACAAAGCGAAATTTTGTGCCTGCATGTTTCATCCACAGGGAATATTAAGCAACTCATCGGCAGGAAAGAAATGGAATCTATGCCAAAAGGGGCTTATCTAATAAATACTTCTCGGGGCGAGGTTGTTGATCACGATGCCCTGTACTCTATGCTATCCGGCGGACATTTGTCCGGTGCAGCGCTGGACGTTTTCCACCACGAGCCATATACCGGACCGCTGACCCATCTCGACAATGTTATCCTCACGCCTCACATCGGCTCATATGCTAGAGAAGCACGCATGGAGATGGAGATTCAGGCAGCAGAGAACTTAATTGAAGAGTTGAGGAAGCAAGTATGATCAGGGCAGTTATTTTTGACGTTGACGGCGTTATAATCGAGTCCGCTGAAATTAAGACCAAGGCTTTTGAGATACTCTTTTCTGATTACCCTGACAAGCTGCCAGAAATTGTCAGCTACCACCAAAAACATGCTGGCATTTCTCGTTACGTTAAATTCAGATACTTTTATGAAAAAATACTGAGGAAAAAGCTTTCACAGCAAGAGGAAGCTGAGTTAGGGGAAAGATTCTCTAAAATTGTCTTGACACAAGTACTTGAAGCCCCGTTAGTACCGGGAGCTATTGAATTTCTCACCCAAAACAAGAACCGCTACAGTTTGTTTGTGGCTTCCGGCACACCTGAAGATGAACTCCAGAATATTCTAACCCGCCGCCAGTTAAGTCAGTTTTTTCTGGAGGCACACGGGAGCCCAAAAAGCAAAGCCGCTATCATAGATGATATCTTAGATAGATACAAGTTTCAGGGGAAAGAGGTTGTCTTCATCGGTGATGCGGAGAGTGATAGGGCTGCGGCTGAAAAAGCGGGAACACTATTCATTGCCCGTATCACTCGGGAGAATCCCCAATTGAAGGACTGCCGATGGCAGGTCAGTGACTTGATTGGTCTGGATGTCCTTTTACAAAATATGTGCGACAAGGAGAGTGATAACCAATGAAAGCTATAGTCTTTGGTGGCTCAGGTTTTATAGGAAGCCACGTAGCAGACCGCTTGACTGAAGGAGGCTATGATGTAACTATATTTGACTTAAAGCCTTCCCCGTATCTTTTACCCGCTCAAAAGATTATTAGAGGCAACATCCTGGATAAGGAGGCTGTCTTCGACGCCGTCAAAGGACACGACTATATATATAATTTTGCTGGCCTGGCTGATTTGGATACCTCCGCTACAGAACCATTAAAGACAATAGAGCAGAATATAATGGGGACAGCTATACTCCTCGAAGGAGCGTTAAGGAACGAGGCTAAGCGATTTATTCAAGCCAGTACAATCTATGTTTATAGTGAGACGGGTGGTTTCTATCGCTGCAGTAAACAGGCAGCTGAACTCTACGTTGAAGAGTACAACCGGAGATTCGGGCTGGAGTTTACAATTCTCCGTTATGGTACAGTTTACGGACCTCGCGCCGATAGCAGAAATAGTATCTACCGATACCTAAAACAGGCTCTTACAGAGGGGAAGATTGATTGCGGCGGTAGTGGTGATGAGACAAGGGAATATATTCATGTCAGAGATGCAGCTCAGTTGAGCGTAGATATCCTTGCCGACAAATACCGTAACAAGCAAGTTATTATTACCGGCCATCATCCTATGCGTTTGAAGGACATGCTGTATACAATCAGAGAGATTTTAAGCAATCAGATAGAGATAAACTTTGAGGCAAGCAAGAGTGATACTCCTCACTACAATATCACTCCCTACTCCTTCGTTCCCAGGATTGGTCGTAAGCTGGTGACGCACGAATACGTAGATATGGGGCAAGGGCTGCTGGAGTGTATCAGCGAGATTTATGGCCAAGACATGAATCGTGAACAGTAAAGGAGAGAATTCCTACGGAGAAA
The DNA here is from genome assembly GCA_021160725.1 of Dehalococcoidia bacterium. Taxonomy (GTDB): domain Bacteria; phylum Chloroflexota; class Dehalococcoidia; order GIF9; family AB-539-J10; genus RBG-13-51-36. Next base: position 7,691 of record JAGHCA010000023.1, read on the forward strand.
CACGTCTCTGGCAAACTTGCCAAAGCAGTCCGAAGAAGTCTAGAGGCAACATACGCAAGCAGTTGGAGCAATACTCAGGCACATATTTCTGGCCGGTACGCAATGACTCCGATATTCAGCCACGGCACATCATAACAACCGCTGCGGCTCCGATGGGAGACAATACATGTCACAGGGCAGAACACAGATAGATAACTCACTGGAACCAATTCAAGCCGCTGGACCTTTCAGCGAGCGGGATATTTATCTACTGAGAGAGGTCGTGAGGATCCTTGACGAGCTGGGCATCACCTTTTGGCTGGACCAGGGTGCGCTGCTCGGTATTTTTCGGGACGGCAGGTTTATACCCTGGGATGCCGATATTGACCTGAGTGTCTGGGATGAAGATGTTCGCAAGGTAGAGCCGCTTCTGCGTAAGCGACTCTCGTCCCTGGAAAAAGCCAGGGTTGATTCATTCTTCTACGTGTTCAGAGTATACTCAGCCCCTCCCCACCAACACCTCCCCGTGTCTATTCACCGACACTTTCGTCGTGGACGAGAGGCAGTCAAGCAGATGAAGAGAGCCCCTGATGCCAGGTCCTTCCGCGGGCTTGCTTATCGTGTGGTCCTGCTGCTGGGAAGATTGATGGTTATTAGGCCAGGGGAAAGGGCTCTGGGCTACGGCGTGCAGATAGATGCATCACGCCCAGGGGGATTGGTTTCTCGTATAACCGGGATTGTGGGGAGAGTCCTCCTCTGGTTCAGGGACAGCATCGGAATTCGTCTTGGCGAGTACCTGCAGGTCACCTGTGAAATGAGCGTGGACGCCGGATATTTTGAGCGCCTGCGCCCTGTGATTCTGGGAGACCTGCGTCTGGCAGCCCCGGCGGATACTGAGGCTTATCTCGAATTGAAGTATGGCAAAGATTGGCGGACGCCCAGGCAGGAGTGGAAATACTGGGAGGAAGACGGCGCCGTGACGCAGGGCTAAGCTCGAATGGCTTTGACTGCGCGGTATAGTTGCCAGGTGAACACTTTTTATGTATCCTTATATAAATTGCTCACGACAAGCTATAGGAGATTCCTCAGATGAAAACCGTTTATGTCGGCCTGAGCGCCGATCTGATTCATCCTGGCCATCTGAATATCATTAATGAGGCTCGAAAACACGGCAGGGTCATAGTCGGGCTACTTACCGACCGGGCTATTGCCAGCTACAAGCGGCTGCCTTTTCTTTCTTACGAACAGCGAAAGGTCGTCGTGGAGAATATCAAAGGGGTGGCAGAAGTTATTCCCCAGGAGACACTTGATTACGTACCCAATCTAAGAAAGATAAAACCGGATGTCGTTGTTCACGGTGACGACTGGAGAACCGGGGTTCAGAAAGAAACCAGGGAACGGGTTATTCAAACCCTTCGTGAATGGGGGGGACAACTGATAGAGCCGAAATATACCGAGGGAATATCATCCACCCTCCTGCATGCCGAGCTAAAGAAAATCGGCACCACGCCTGAAGCCAGGCTTGCCAGGCTGAGAAGACTGCTGGAGGTAAAAGACCTGGTCCGCATAATCGAAGCCCACAATGGACTAACCGCGTTGATTATTGAGAACACTACGGTAACAACCGATACTGCAACCAAGGAATTTGATGGTATCTGGCTGAGCAGCCTGACAGACTCAGCAGCCAAAGGAAGGCCTGACACCGGCTTCGTTGACTTGACCTCGCGACTGAATACACTTAGCGACATACTGGAGGTGACTACAAAACCTGTAATTTACGACGGCGATTCGGGCGGATTTACGGAACACTTCAAGCTGATGGTGAGAACACTGGAGAGGGAAGGCATTTCCGCAGTAATAATCGAAGACAAAATAGGGCTGAAAGAGAGTTCGCTCATTGAGGATGAGGAGGTCGCACAAATGCAAGATAGCGTCGAGAATTTCTGTGCCAAGATACATGCGGGTAAAAGCGCTCAACTAACTGATGACTTCATGATTATCGCCAGAATTGAAAGCCTGATACTGAAACGAGGAATAGAAGACGCCATAAATAGAGCAAAGGCTTACATTGATGCTGGCGCCGATGCCATCATGATTCATAGCAAGAAAAAGACCCCCGACGAGGTTTTTGCATTCTGTAAGGAATACAGGCGATTTGACCGCAAGGTACCACTGGTTGCTGTACCTACTACCTACTGCCAGGTAACCGAGTCAGAGCTGATACAAGCCGGCGTAAGAATCGTGATATATGCCAACCAGTTGCTTAGAGCCGCCTATCCCGCTATGGTAAGAGCAGCGCGATCCATCCTGGAGAATGAGCGGGCATTTGAATGTGACGAAATGTGCCTGCCCATCCCCGAGATACTATCATTAATAAAAGGCAAACGATAAACATGAAACCAGGGATATTTGTTACTACCCTGGAAGATGCCGGTTTTTCGCCGTTCATGGGGATTCCTTGCTCCGTACTCAAACCCCTTTTAGACTATATTGCGGACAGCAATAGCCCCACACGTAACTACCTTTGTTCCTCTGAGGGCGACGCGATGGGATTAGCAGCGGGATTTTCGCTTTCCGGGCGCCTGCCCGTCGTTTACATGCAAAACGACGGCTATGGCAATGCCGTTAATCCACTCTCTTCATTGTACCTGTTGTATAAATTACCCGTCTTGCTCCTGATCTCATGGAGGGGCGAGCCCGGAGTGAAAGACGCCCCGCAGCACGCTGTAATGGGGAAGACAATATTACCCCTGCTGGATACCTTTGAAATACCCCATATTGTTCTTGATAATGACGAGGGGAATCTGAAAGACAGCGTTGCCAAGGCGAAAAATCACTGCACGACTGAGTCAAAACCCTTCGCATTCGTCATAAGAAAGGGATATTTTGACCGCCACAGTACCAGCATATCTCAATCGAATACTTCACTCAACAGGCGACTGGATTACATACGACTGCTTTCAGCAAAGCTGCAGCCCAATGATGTCCTCCTGGGCACAACAGGTTTCTCAGGCAGGGAGATGTACCAGACCGTCACTCACAAGGGAAAGTTTTATATGATGGGCTCGATGGGATGTCTGGCATCTCTTGGTTTGGCAATTGCGCTGGAGCAACCGGAAAAGAGGGTTATTTTGCTGGATGGAGATGGCGCCATCCTGATGAAGATGGGAGCTCTAGCAACGGTGGGATACCACCGCCCTGGAAACCTGATTCACATATGTTTCGACAATCGCTCATACGAGTCAACGGGGGAGCAACCCACTTTATCCACCGCCGTTAATCTCCTCGACGTAGCTGAAGCCTGCGGCTACCCAACTGTGAATAACGTCAAGACGATCGGCGAGTTTGAAGCGATTATGAATAACGAGGCAAAATATCCAAAGCCGCTTTTCATTCATATTGAGATAAGTCCCGGCACAGAAGAGGAACTGACGAGACCACCAACCTCTCCTGAGGAAATGAGAGACTGCCTCAGAGCGTTCCTGCAATGAAATGGCAATACCGTAACCCTGTGCATATTGTTTTTACCCAAGCCTTCCACAAGGCTTTGGCGGAGCTTATCGGCAATAAGAAAAACGTCCTGGTCATGTGCTCAGAACGTTTTCGCCTTAGCCGCGACTTCGCCCGACTAAAGGACAGTCTGGCTGATTTCCAGTGTTTCACCAATATCGAGAGAAACCCATCTTTTGAGAGCCACCAGAAGGCAATAGACTTTGCTACAAGCGCTGCGCCGGAGGTGATTGTTGCTATTGGGGGAGGCTCAGTCATTGATACAGCCAAAGTTACTCGGATGGCATTATTCAGTTCCTGCCGCAACGTTCAAGACTTGTTTGATTCTCAAAAAAAACCAACAAAAAAGACTCCACTCATCGCCATTCCCACGACTCACGGCTCCGGCAGTGAACTTACCATGTGGGCAACTATATGGGACAAGGTCAAAAAGACAAAACACTCCGTACAAAATCCACTGAATTACCCCGACCATGCCATATATGATGTCAATTTAGTCACCTCTCTGCCGATTACAACCTCCATATCATCTACCTTTGATGCGTTGTCTCACGCCTGGGAAGCATTATGGAACAAGAACGCCAATCCTGTATCAAGCCATTTTGCCACTGAAGCCATCCGGCGAATAGCCGCGGCTCTAGATAAACTCGTGGTACCGATATCATCGGAAACGAGAGAGAATCTTCTCATGGCATCTATGTATGCAGGACTTGCTTTCTCTAATACCAAAACCGCCGCAGCGCATTCCATAAGCTATCCCTTAACAGCCTATTTCAATATACCGCACGGAATTGCCTGTTCAATGCCACTGCACTCGCTGGCAAAGATAAACTTCCGCCAGATGCAAAACGAATTGCCAGGTATATTTTCGCGAATTCAACTTGGCAGTTTCGAGGAACTCTGGGAACGAATGCTGAAGACGACGAGAGGGAAAGTCCCATTTTCTCTCCGTGAGTATGGCATTAGTAATGAAGATCTGGAGATGTTGGCGGATCTAGGGTTTTCCAAGGGTAGAATGGAAAATAATATCGCTGTCCTCAGCCGCCAGGACGTGCTCAACATACTGAAGGACGTTTTTTGAGTTTGCTGGGCTGGGGAGCTGCCTGAACCGTGGCACTTGCCCGCTATGTTTTTACTCAGGACTCACCGAAGTCAAGATACTTAAAAATCTTTACAGCAGGCATAGTCATGTTTCCCATCCCTACTGTGGCGTCAGATTCATGAACCAGTTCATAGCTGTTCAGCTCCTCAAGAGGCACGGGGCTATCAAAGGGGTTGGGACTTACTATTCGGTAGTTATCAGTCGCCTGTTCTGCTATATACGACTCGGCTTCCTCGTAAGTAGAAAAAAACTGGACATCGATGATTTTATTATATCTCTGTCCGTCTCTGGTTAGCTTCTCTTCGTATGCTATGACAATCGTTTGCTGGGGAACCACCGCCTCGCCGTCAAAGTTATAGAGCCTGACCACAATGGATTGGTAATAAGTGGGATAGTATAGAATTATCGGCATCAGGCTACCATCCTGCATCTGCTGGTAGTAAACTCCACGAAAGTCATCTACGCTGCTGCCAGCCCATTCCGCCATAGCATAGAATTTTGTAGTCGGCATCGTGTGGTCAATCACCACATATTTCGAACCAAACTTGTCCGCAAGTTCGTTGGCTGAGCTTTCGTTCTGGGCAGTGAAGAACTGGCCAGCTCTGGCAGCTCCGGCCTGCATTGGATTGGAATTGGGTATGCGGTGGGCAATTTGCATTATAAAGTAGCCATAGTCCCACCAAGACATCACCCCATAGGCAGTCTCGGGATATACAAGATCAGACTTCGGCGGATATATCTCATAATAGAAATCAGGGTCATCGAAAGGTTCGGGGCTGTTATCCCTGAGCCACAGAAGCGAGCTATACCACCCTTGTTCCAACGATTGGCCCATAAGAAACGGGCTGCTGGCAAATGATGTCGCACTACCAATATTTGGGAAAAAGACTAGGAAAAAGATGGCTATTCCAACGACAATAACCCTCACCCAGACACCCCGGGGCTGCATGAATGTTCCTGGCTTTGCTTTCTCCCTGGCTTTTTTCCGCTTCTTGAATTCTTTAACTGTTTCTACTACTTTCTTAGGCTTAGCCAGCAGTTTTCGTAAGCCAGCAACGTCCAACATCTTCCAGGAGAAATACCCTGTGAGCAAGGCAGCATTTACGGCATAGTAGTAACCGAAACGGCGCTGCCCCAGGATTGCTATCAACATTATTATGCTCCATACCAGGAATAAGGTTTTGTCGGCACTTTCTTCTTTCACAACAACATAGATAAGCATAGCCAGGGAAATAAATGAGATGAAAAAGGAGGTGGTGAAGTTATTCCAGGCCATCTGCAGGGTGAATTCACCCGTGGGGGCAAGAAGAGGCTGCACCTCCATAATAGTCAGCCTGGCACCGCCCGGGACGAAGATATTGAATTGGCGGAGCATATACTCAAGTAGAGAGGGATTGATGGCATGCAAAACGGCTAACCCTATCCCAGCCAATCCCAGCAAGGCTACGGGATAGTAAACAGGCTTCCAAGCCCTGCTCGCCATGAGCCGTGAGATAACGCTCAGGACTATGGGTACCGCTATGGCAACTAGCAGAGATACACGATACGTGATTTCTCGGCTGCTTCCACCCAATATGGGTAGAAGCATGAGGAAGGCAACAAGAAAAAGAGGAGCGCCGATAATACATAGATAGTCAGTTGATTTGTGCCTCAAGTGGTCCACGATGAATTGAATCACCAGGTAAACAAATACAATGAAAATGAACAGCAGCCCACCTACCCAGGTAAGCAGATACATACCCAGGAAGACGCCAGCCAGCAGGGCATAAACGAGAGGCCTGGTGATAGTTGGCCAGTCTCTGCGTGAAATATGGCCGAAGGAAATCTCTCTTTCTCGAGCCCGTTTAATAGCCATTATTAGAAATAGTATGCACACGGTAGTGAACAAAGTCTCAACTACATGATGGTCAGTAAAGCCGAGCAGGGAACGATGTAGAAACTCGCCAGGCAAGATTACAACCAGGGCAGCTGCTATTACACCCGCCCAGCGGTTGAACAGTTCCTTGCCGATAAAATATACTGGGATGAGCGTCAGAGTACCCAGAATAGCAGGCATATAAGCGCCCACCGCTTCTATGGTATGCAGAGTTGGTGGCCCCAGGCTAACAAGCCGAACAATACCAGCGACGAGCCAGGCGAAGAATGGGCGGGTAAGTCCAGTCCCACCATCGGGATAGAGCACATAGGGGTCGAAGGAATTAAAGTGAGGAAAGTTATGAACTATATTCTCTATATGACGCACGTAGTAATAAGCATCAGTCTCCCGAAACCAGATCAAACCATCAGCGAAAACATGGTCGTAAGGCAGGTATATGCGTATATATAGCGAGATACCACAGAGGACTGCCAGGATTATGCCCACTATAGCTGCTGGGGGAAGCCTTCGTTTCTGCCCTGACTTTTGCTCGCTCACTTAAAATTCTGGCAAGACAATTATTTTGCTAGTGGATATTTTCCCCATTATAAACTTGTTGCGATATATATTACAACACATCATAACCTGCCATTTCTCCGAAGCAAAGATTGTTCGACAACACCCTTGCGTCATTTTGAGGAGCCCCATTGAACCAGAAGCCAGATTTAATCTATAATTGCGTGATGCGAACTTATCGTGCCGCCAACTTAAATGTCCTGTGGTTTCTAATTGTCCTAAATGTTGTACTCTTCATAATCACTCTGCTAAGACCAGCAGAAACAATCGCGTTTCTGGGCCTGACACCCGCGCTGCTCTCTCAGAAACCTTGGACCATACTAAGCAGCATGTTTATCCACGGCAGTTTATTCCACTTACTATTCAATATGATAGGCCTTTATTTCCTGGGAAGCTTCCTCATCCGGGCAGTGGGAGAGAGAAGTTTCCTGGCGGTATTTTTTCTCGGAGGATTGGCGGGCAATATCCTCTTTATCCTTCTCGCTCCATTTTCAACAGGGATAGGAGCCTCGGGTGCCATTTGCGCCCTAGGTGGAGCCCTGGCAGCTATGGTTCCCAGAGCACCAGTTCTTGTATTTCCTCTGCCTATCCCTATACCACTCTGGGCAGCAATAATAATTTTCCTCTTCCTTTCTTTCCTTCCTGGCATAGCCTGGCAAGCTCACATCGGAGGATTAGTCCTGGGACTCATAGCGGGGCTTATTTTCAAGAAACGAAGGCGAATCTATTATTTTTGATCCTCTAAAAGATGGAAATAAAAGAGATTCGATTAAAAGCCGATGGGCTTGAACTTGCCGGCGAGCTTCATATTCCATCGAAGGACAAAATTCATCCTGCCCTGTGTATCTGCCATGGCATTCCTGCTGCTCCCCCTGATCCCACCGACAAGGGCTATACACTACTGGCGCAGCACTTCTGCCATGCCGGCTTCACCACCCTAATCTTCAACTTCCGCGGAACAGGAAGGAGCGAAGGTAACCTGGATATCCTGGGCTGGAGTCGAGATTTACAGGCTGTCCTTGATTTCCTTTACCACCAGCAGGAAGTGGATAAAGCCCGTTTCTGCCTCATGGGATTCAGCGGAGGTGCAGCGGTCTCCGTTTATACCGCCGCCCATTACCCCAAGGTATCTTTGGTGGTGGCATGTGCCTGCCCTGCGGATTTCCGCTCTCTCACTCAAAGAGAAACGACTCAGGACGCCATCCAACAGTTTCGCCAAATCGGGGCAATCAGAGATAAAGATTTTCCACCCTCAATGGAGGAATGGGAAAGAGGATTTGAAACCATAACTCCAATCAACTGGGTTGACAAAATTTCTCCCCGTCCCTTGCTCTTGGTTCACGGTGATGCCGACGAATTAATACCCCTGGAGCACGCATACAGGCTGTATCAGAAAGCCAAAGAGCCCAAAGAGTTGAAAATAATACCCGGAGCAAAGCACAGAATGCGCCTGGAAAAGGCAGCTATGGATTTTGTCCTAGACTGGCTCAAGGCACGGTGCTAAGGGAAGGAAGGGAGAAAGTCATTTTCCTTGTCAGCCTGCTTTATCAACCAGTACTCGATGCTGTCGGCTAGGGCCAGCCAGCTAGCTTCAATGATGTTGGTGGAGCTGCCTACTGTCCGCCAGTTTTCTCTGCCATCGCTGGACTCAATCAGCACCCTGACCTGAGCCGCTGTGCCTGCGGTTTCTTCCAGGATGCGTACCTTATAATCAATAAGCTTAATAGCAGACAAGTCAGGATAGAATTGGAGGAGAGCCTTACGCAGAGCCTGGTCGAGGGCATTGACCGGACCATCGCCCTCAGCAGCCGTATGCACTATCCTGTTATCCACCTTGACCTTGATAGTAGCCTCAGATAACGGTTCTTCTTTATTTCCTCTGGTAGGCGGGCGGCGGCGTTTCTCCACCACAACCATAAAGTCAACCAGTTCAAAAGGTGGCTTATAGTCCGGCTGAGCCCTATGGAGCAAGAGGTCGAAGGACGCCTCGGCAACATCGTATTGAAAACCTCGGTTTTCTAATAGCTTAATTTGCTTCAGTATCTCCTCGATTTTCTTGCCTTCAGGTACAGGTAGTCCACGTTCCTTAGCTTTAAAGATAATACTTCCCTTCCCTGCTAGCTCAGAAATGACAACGTGAGGTTTGTTGCCCACTAAATTCGGGTTTATGTGCTGGTAGCTATCTTCCCATTTCATTAAGCCTGATACGTGAATCCCACCCTTATGGGTGAAGGCATCATCGCCCACATAGGGAAACCTGTCATAATGAGGCATGTTAGCCAGTTCGGATACATAGCGAGAGACCTCGCTGAGTTTACTTAGCTGTTGGTCAGTAACACAGTCAATGCCCATCTTAAGTTTCAACGCTGGTATGATAGAACAGAGATTGGCATTGCCACAGCGCTCACCATAGCCGTTCATGGTTCCTTGAACCTGAATAACCCCCACTTCCACGGCAGCCAGGGAGTTAGCCACAGCCAGCTCGGCATCATTATGGGTGTGAATGCCCAAAGGCACAGGACTTACCTTTTGAACAGCTTTAATAGCCTCCACTATCTCTTGCGGCAGGGTGCCGCCATTGGTATCGCAAAGAATTACACATTCCGCACCCGCCTTAGCCGCTGCAATTACCACCTGTAAGGCATATTCAGGATTATCTTTATATCCATCAAAGAAGTGCTCGGCATCAAAGAAAACCTTCAATCCTTTTGCCCTGAGGTAACTTATAGAATCTGTAATCATGCTCAGGTTTTCTTCCAGTGTTGTCTCCAGAACCTGGGTTACCTGTTTGTCCCAGGCTTTTCCTACAAGAGTGCTCACACTGGTTTTAGCCTCCAGCAGGGCCTGGAGATTACGGTCTTCTTCCACCCGACACCCCACATGCCGGGTGCTGCCAAAGGCAACCAGAGTAGAATGTGACAAATTCAAATTCCGTGCTTTAGCGAAGAATTCAGTATCCTTGAGGTTAGAGCCAGGCCAGCCACCCTCGACGAAGTCAATGCCCATCTCATCCAGCTTCTGAACAATCTTGAGCTTATCCTCAACGGAAAAGGAAATGCCTTCCTGCTGGACTCCGTCTCTTAGAGTGGTATCATAAAGTTGCACTGTAGACATGGAGAATTTCCTTAACCTTTCACTTTTTGAGCAATCAAATCTCCCATCTCCTTTGTTCCCACACGAACCTTGCCCTCTGACATTATATCGTAAGTTCTATAACCTTGCTCTAAGACAGCAAGGACAGCGTTTTCTACGGCTGTGGCTTCGGCCTCCAAGGCAAAAGAATAACGAAGCATCATAGCCGCGCTCAAGATAGTAGCAATAGGATTAGCCATGTTTTGCCCCGCACGACTGGGAGCGCTGCCATGAATTGGCTCATACATGCCGAAAGTTTTTCCCCTGGGAATTCCTGCCAGGCTGGCTGAGGGAAGCATGCCCATTGAACCAGCCAGCATCGAAGCCTCGTCAGTGAGAATATCACCAAACATGTTTTCCGTGACCACAACATCAAGGTCAGCAGGACGCTGAATAAGCCTCATAGCACAGGAATCAACCAGCATGTGTTGAAGCTCAACATCAAGGTAATCGGCAGAAACTTCCTGGGCAATCTGACGCCATAGCCGGGATGACTGGAGGACATTAGCTTTATCCACCGAAGCCAGCTTTTTACGGCGGTTTCGGGCTAACTCAAAGCCCACCTTTAATATGCGCTCAATTTCCACCTCGGAATAAGCCAGGGTATCAACTGCCTGCCTTCCCTCCGGAGTTTGCCACTGTTTCTTGGGTTGACCAAAGTAAAGTCCACCCGTGAGTTCTCTAACCACCACCAAGTCCACACCCCTAACCACCTCTGGCTTGAGATTGGTCGAATCCACCAGCATAGGGAAAACTTTCACGGGACGCAAATTAGCAAACAACCCCAGCTCTTTGCGCAAAGCCAGTAATCCATCTTCAGGATGGATTTTGGCTTGAGGGTCATCCCATTTAGAACCACCAACTGCACCGAGCAACACTGCATCACATTCCTTACACATCCCCAAGGTCTCATCGCTAAGGGCTGTGCCCAGGGTGTCTATGGCAACGCCACCTATGAGCCCATCATGGAGGCGAAAGCCATGTCCAAATTTCTCACCCACGGTCTGCAAAACCTTTAGCGCCTCGGTTATTACCTCAGGGCCAACACCGTCACCCGGTAAAACTGCTATATTAAATTCCATACTATGCACCTCTCATTCTTTGCTATTTATCATAGGAGACGAGCTCATTATGACAAGTGTTAAGCTCATCACAAAAGCCTCTCGTTTTCACCTAACAAAATAATATTATCGGCTACCGTATCATATAAATCGCCCAGTGTGAATATGATGATTTGATAATCTGAAGCCAGCGTTTTGAAAAAGTTAAGCGTATTAGCCAGGCGGACAGAGTCAAAATTAACAAAAGGGTCATCCAATAACAAAGGAGGCTTCTTATCCCGAAATATCAATTTTACCAGGGCCAGCCGAAAGGCTAGATAGAGTTCATCAACCGCCCCGCCACTTAATTCCTCGGGCTTAGCCCAGTCTCCTTTCTCATCGGAATATACCCACAATTCCAAGCCTTCTTTGTTGATTCTCACTTGTTTGTATTTACCAGCGGTAAAAATGGAGAGGCAATTCCGAATTTCTTTTTCCAAAATTTCATTAGCTGCCAAGAATGTCTCAGCCCTGGCCCTGGATATAAAATCCCTGGCTAATTCGTAAATCTTTACCCTTTTTTCCTCTTGCTTCAAAGCCTTCTGCAGACTTTCCACTTCCTCTTCTAGCTTGATTTGCCTTTCAGCATCAACTTCCTTTTCTTCAGCTAGCTTAACGATCGCTTCGCTATATCTTTTTCGTTTTTCCAGCTCAGCTTGCTTTTCCTCTAAACCACGAACTTTACTTTCCAATTCGATATATTCTTCCGGGCTTAGGCGCGTCTCCATCAAGTCCTCAGTAAGTTTCGCTTTCTCTACCGCTAAATCCCTCGCTGTTTCTCGCTTCTGCTTCTCGAAATCTTCGACCGCCCTGCCCCTCAACATCCCCTTTAGTTGAGCTTCTAAGCTGGTTTTCTCTTTAAGCCTAAATTTAAAATCTTTTTCTTTCTTATCGAACTCGCCAACCGTATTGCACCTAGCCCCAGCCAGCAACTCTTTCTCCTCCTTGCCAAGATTATCAAGAGCCAGCTTCATGTCTTGAATGCGCTTCTCAATACCTGAGATACTTGTTTTATCTTGAATAAGGGCAGTTCTCGCCCTTATAGTTATAGTAAGAAAAGCTGCGCCCAAGATTACTAAACCCAAGAAGTATACAGAAACAACCAAAGCTCCAATTACCCCACCTATCAGTACTGCTAGTGCTGTAGCTATGCCGCTCCCTGAACCAAAAAATCTTGCAGCTTTTTTTCTGTCCAATTTCCCCTTCGCTTCAGCTAACTCACTTTCCCGCATAGTCAGATGTTTCACAATATCCCCTCGGCTATTCTGGATCGCATCCAGCTTTCTTCTTAATTCCGAGACCTGTTGCTCATCTTCAAACTCTTCGATGGACCTTAGGGCTTCGTTTACCTTTCCAAGCTTGGTCATTAGTTCACTTATCCCACCAAGTAGCTCTTCCACCGCATCATACTTTTGTTCTAAATCTTTTATGGATGCCTCGATCTCTTTACGCTGTTTATTCTTCTCCAGCAAAGCCCTGGACTTTTCATACTCTTCCTTAATCCGAGCCAGTTGCTTCTCCACCTGCATCAGCTCGACCTTTTGAGCTTCCGCTCTAGAGACCTCGTTCCTGACCTCATCATACCGCTGCAAAGCATCTTGGAGCCTGGTCTTGAGACTGGCCAGTATGCCGGGGTTTTTTGAAAGTTTATCCAGCCCTCTCTTCATATCAGCAATCTTGCCATCCAGTTTCCCTATCACCTGTGAGGCAAGAGTACTTTCCTTACCTCCGCTCACAACTTCTTCCAGACTGGCAGTAATTTCCTTCTCACCCGATGAGATCTCAGTTACCTGTGATTGCCGAATACAAGACGAGGACAAGAAAAGCCTGTCAGATTTGGTTCCCAGTAGCTCAGCCACTTTCTCTGAAACCTCTTTGAATGTATCAATTTCTCCTCGATCTTCATCTTCAATAAACCTGACAGTCCCTTTGTCAAAATCCTTCTCCAGCAAACATCTATTCCCTTTCTCCTCAAACTCAAGGCTGGTTTGATATCGCCTGGTTGAGCCCCAAGAAACATAATCCCTGATCTCCCTTGAAGTGCTCTTAGGATTATAGAAAAGGGCAGCAATAATACCCTCAAGCAAAGTGGACTTCCCCATTTCATTCAAGGGGCCCTTGACCACATTTATTCCAGGGTGGAACTGAGCCTGGAAATCAACGAGTCTCTTGAAGTTTTTGAGCTCGATCCTCTTCAACCACATTATAAAACTTCCTTCCCATCCAGAAGGGCTATGCCATACTGAAGAGCATTCTCAGCAATCTCTCTTGCCTCCCCTTCCGAATCCTCGATTTGGCTCTTCATTAATTCAACAAATCTATTCCGAATTAATCGCCCTTCATCCACGGAGATTTCCTCCGACCGGGCATGAGATTCATCCATAACATCTAGATGGAAAAATTTCTCTCCCAATTCAGCTTCTAATTCCTCAGGGTTTTCCATAAGTTCGGCATTGCGAAGTCCCCTTAGAGTGACTTTTCTTATCAAATTTTCATTTGCCCCCTCGGAGATTCTCACTTTCAGCACCGGCAATTCCTGTATTTCGTTCATGTCTATATCTACTTCGTCGTAGTCACGGAGTCCAATCTCTTTGGGTTCAACTTTAACCTCACCGGTGTCCAAAAGACTGACCAAAAGCACAGCACCTTTCTCCCTCTGGTCAGGTATCCACTCCGGCGGGCCAGAGTACCAGGCTGCAGGTTCTTTTGAACATCTATAGGGGCGGTGCCAGTGCCCCAGCGCCAGGTAATTCATGCCACTGGATTGAATTTCCTCCAGACTGAAGACATGGTCATCCTCTGCCGTCCTCCCCGGGATATAAAACGACCCATGTGCCAGAGCAATATGAAATTTGCTTGAGGTCGAAGGCTCGAGCCCTTTCAATGGGCTCACGTGGGACCTATTACTTAGATTCGGCTTCCCATATACCGTTAAATCAAGCTCAGGATATTCCTTGCAGGACATACACTCGCCGGTGAAAATTTTGAGATTGGAGCACTTTCCTTCAAAGTCAACCTTCCTGTATATTGACGAGGAATCAAAAGAATCATGTGTGCCAGGGACAAGGCAAACTGGAATATTCTTCTCCTTAAGTAGATGAAATTGCTCTATTACTAAATCTATATTTCGTTGAGGCTGCTGGTTAGCATCGAACAAGTCTCCCGCAATTAAAACGATGTTTACCCCTTCATTTATAGCAGTAGCTATCACGTTCTTGAATGTGGTTCTCAGTTGTTCTCGCTGAAGGTTGCTCTTATTCCCTAGGCCTGAGAACTTCGTCCCGAGGTGAATATCAGCAGTGTGCAAAATTTTGAGCATGTCAAATATCCTTTTATGAGAAAGTCTCCTAAGATTTCTTGAGCCGTGGTTCTCATTGACATCGCTGAGCCCCGATAAATCGGGGAGCCTCACAGTGACTTTATTAGCCCCGAACCCTGGGGAGCAGCAAAATATCTACGATAACTGTAGTTGTTATAATGGAGAGCAAATACATTATTGCCCCCTCTTTTTTGCCGCCAACAGACGATTTAGAGCATTCATGTATGCCTTGGCACTGGCAACAATGATATCAGTATCAGCACCACGGCCGGTATAAGTTACACCATCGCTCTCTATCCGTATTAAAACTTCCCCGATGGCATCAATCCCCTCAGTAATCGATTTAACCGTGAACTCCGTGAGTTTATTAGGTATGCCAACCAGACGATTGATAGCTTTACACACGGCATCCACCGGACCTGTCCCCAAAGCAGCATCTGCCAAACTCTGCCCATCTGGCCCGATAAGTCTGACTGTGGCTGTAGGGAGACTATGGTCACCGCAGGATACTTCAATATGGTCAAGATGGTACACCTCCGTAACGGTGCGCAGTTCCTCGGCTATCAGGGATTCAATATCTCGGTCTGTGATTTCCTTTTTCTTATCCGCCAATTCCTTGAAGTCTCGAAAAGCACGGTTTAATGCTTCTTCGCTTAAAGTATAGCCAAGCTCAGATAGCCTCTCCTTAAAGGCATGTCGTCCACTCACTTTACTTAACACTAATGAACTTGAGGGGATGCCCACCGATTTCGGGTCCATAATTTCGTAGGTGATAGCTTTCTTAAGCACCCCATCCTGATGGATACCTGACTGGTGACGGAAGGCGTTCGCGCCAATGATAGCCTTGTTAGGCTGGATGGAAAACCCGGTAAGCTCACTCACCAGACGACTTGTGCGGTAAATTTGAGTGGTATCAATATCAGTGGTGAGATTAAAAAAGTCCTGGCGAGTTTTTAAAGCCATGACAATCTCCTCCAGAGAAGCGTTGCCAGCTCTTTCGCCGATGCCGTTAATAGTACATTCAACCTGTCGTGCACCCGCCCTTATTGCCTCCAGGCTATTAGCCACAGCCAGCCCCAGGTCATTATGGCAATGTACGCTGATCACAGCCTTGTCAATGTTGGGCAAATTGTCCCGTATGCCCCGGATTAAGCCACCAAATTCCTGGGGGGTAGCATAGCCCACAGTATCGGGGATATTAACCGTGGTTGCTCCAGCATCAATCACTGCCTCCAGAATCTGGTAGATGTAAGCAGGGTCAGCACGACTGGCATCCATCGGTGAAAATTCAACATCGTCTAAATAGCTCTTAGCCCGAGCCACCATTTCTCGAGACATGCTTAGAACCTCATCACGGCTCTTCTTAAGTTGATGGGCAAGGTGAATATCCGAGGCTGAAAGAAAGACATGGATGCGAGGATGTTCGGCTTCCTTAACCGCCTCCCATGCCCTATCTATGGCCTTAATATTGGCGAGGGTCAGAGCACAAATTATAGGACGTCTAATCTTCTGGGCAATAAGACGGACAGCCTCAAAATCTCCAACTGAGCTGGCGGGAAAGCCTGCTTCAATAACATCAACGCCGAGTTTATCCAACTGCTTGGCTATTTCCAGCTTTTCCTGAAGGTTCAAGCTAGCTCCCGCGGCCTGCTCACCATCTCGCAAGGTAGTATCAAAAATGATGACCTTTTCCATAATTTTCCCTTTCAATAAAATGTGTAATCTCTTTTACTTATGCAGTGGATTTTATCCTGGCTTCTGATTCTACTTCTATTTTCCCCAATCTAGATAACAGATAAAGAATCACATGATCTTCGAAGCCCTAGCCAGGAGGTCCTTTTTTCAGTTATGATACAGCAAATAATATTTGCACCACAAAGCCTGCCTGCACCTACATAGCAGACTGGTGTTTGTAAGGCAACAACGATGATAGGATAAACGCCAAAGACAAATTTGTCAACAACGGCCAGATAGAGAGATAATTTGGGACTGAGAACGTAACCAAAGGTTGTTTAAAAATACAGGCTCCTCCATCATTATGAGTTCCGATGAATCGGGATGAAACAATCTCCTGAGAGGTATGGAAGTACCACACACCTTTCAGGTAATCGCAATGACAAGGGGCGAAGCCTGATAAATCAGGCAACTACAAAAATCTGGAGCTTAAGAAAATGGTGTTAATAATAGATAACTATGATTCCTTTGTTTACAACCTGGTCCAATACGTAGGGGAGCTAGGCTGGGAACCTGCAGTCTACCGCAACGACCAGATTACCTTGGCTCAAATCGGAGAGCTAGCTCCAAGCCATATCATTATCTCCCCAGGACCTTGCACACCTCTAGAAGCTGGCATCTCCAATGAGGTTGTGCAGCATTTTGGAGGGAAAATCCCCCTACTGGGAGTATGCTTAGGTCATCAATGCATTGGCTACGTCTACGGGGGCAAAATTGGTCGGACATTGCCAGTCCACGGCAAGACCTCTCTGATCCATCATGACGGCAAAACTATTTATCAGGGCTTGCCCAATCCCTTTCCGGCAACACGCTACCATTCTCTAATCATCAAAGCTGAAAATATTCCTGCCTGCCTCGAGGTCACTGCCAGAATTCCCGAGGGCATAATAATGGGGGTGAGACACCGGGATTATGTGGTGGAAGGAGTCCAATTTCATCCCGAATCCATCCTTACTGAGGTAGGACACGATATTTTAACCAACTTCCTCCATTTTACCCATCCACTCTGGAGCGAAAATAAAATGCCAAATCTGAAATGATAAAACAGCAGAAGGTAAAATTTGATAAATACAAAACACGAAATCCAAATGACCAAAACGATTTTGAATTTAGAGCATTGGAAATTTGGGATTGTTTAGGATTTAGAGCTTAGATATTAGAATTTTGTAAAGGGCTTTGTTTAGGCTTGTCCTGAGCAAGGTCGCAGAGATTTGGTGCTTATGATTGAGGATTTTTTAAACGTGGCAGAAATTATTTATCTCAACGGCCAACTTATTCCTCGCTCTATAGCTAAGCTGTCTCCTTTCGACTATGGCTTCCTCTATGGATACGGCTTATTCGAGACTATGCGGGCTTACAACGGACATATCTTTCGCCTCGACTCTCATCTCACCCGCCTTTGCTGTTCTGCTGAGAGCATCGGCTTAACACATAGTATCCTGAGCACAAATGAGGGAAAGCAATCTTTGAAAGCCGCTTGCATCGAGACCCTGGAAGCCAATAAGCTCAAGGATGCCCGGCTGAGGCTCACTGTTTCAGCCGGAGAAGGCGACATGACACCTGACCTAGACACATGCTCCAATCCTACTATCTTAATCACCGCCCGAAATCTTGTTCCCTCACCGTCAGAAAAATATGGAACAGGCTTTAAAGCAGCCCTATCCTTCCTGCGCCGTAACAGCCAGTCTCCCCTATCCCGACTAAAATCCACCTGCTATATGGAAAATATCCTCGCCCGCATGATAGCCAAAGCCTCTGGATATGATGAATCCATCTTGCTCAATGAACAAGGCTACTTAGCCGAAGGCAGCACCAGCAATATCTTCCTGGTCAAGAAGTCCCCCTCCCCCAAAGGGGAAGGGCAGATGAGAGTACTCACCACACCTTCCCTGGAAAGTGGCATCCTGCCCGGAATTACCAGAGAGGCGGTTCTGGAAATAGCTCGGGCTTCAAACATCGAAACCCAGGAAAGACAGGTGGAGCTAAAAGAGCTAATTGAGGCTGAAGAAGCCTTCATCACCAATTCCATACTGGAGCTTATGCCCCTGACCTGGTTTGAGGGCAAGCCAATCGGCACTGGCAAACCTGGCAAGTTAACTGGAGATTTGTTGTTTGCTTATAGAAAACTCGTAGAGGAAGCAGTAGAATTAAGCAAAAGGAAGCGATGAATTCAGACGAAACAGGCGGGCTCCTTTTCGGAACAGGCGGTGTTCCCGTCAGTGCTCAATCCCGTTCCACAGAGGCTGGCATTGAGCGCATTGCTGAGCTTGGCCTCGGCTGCATGGAAGTGGAATTTGTCCAGGGAGTAAGGATGAGCCCTCAGGTTGCCGTCTCGGTGGGAGAATTAGCCGCTAGGAAGAATGTGGTGCTCACTGCTCACGGACCCTATTTTATAAACCTGAATGCCGTCGAGCCACAAAAAGTACATATGAGTAAAGAAAGGATACTACAAACTGCTCGTACTGCTGCCCTTTTCGGCGCCAGGAGTATTACCTTCCATGCTGCCTTTTACCTCAAAAGCACTCCTGAGGAAACCTACGCCACGGTCAAGAAGCACCTGCAACAGGTAGTGAACATTTTGCAGAAAGAGGGAAACAAAGTGACGATTTCCCCTGAAGTTACCGGAAAACCCTCTCAATTCGGCACCATAGAAGAAATACTCCAGCTCAGCAGCGAGATAGAAGGAGTTTTACCCTGCATTGATTTTTCTCACTGGCATGCCCGTACGGGCAAGGCTAACTCCTATCAAGAATTTCTTGATATCTTAGACCAGGTTGAACGAAAACTGGGCAGACAGGCCTTAGATAACATGCACATCCATATCTCCGGGATTGCCTACGGAAACAAGGGCGAAATCAAGCATCTGATGCTCCCGGACTCAGACTTCCAATACGCCGAGCTACTTAAGGCCCTGAAGGAACGGAAGGCAAAAGGAGTAATTATCTGCGAGAGCGTACCTTATCTGGAGCAAGATGCTCTCCTCCTCCAGCAGACCTATCGCGAACTATCCTAGCGGACTAATAGCTGATTCGTAGCAGGTCTAGTTGAGACGGTATCCTTAGAAGTAGGTGAGTGGTTATTCACCCAAATAGTTCTTGGGCGAGTTTTTAACGCTCTATTTCAAAAATAAATGGAATTATCCTTGGGGAGAAACGCGGGATCCCTTTAGAGTTCTAATTGCGGAGATGATGCTCAGGCGAACGAAGGCTGACCAAGTGCAGGCGGTTTATGAGCAACTTTTCGCTGAATATCCCTATGTTAAAACTATGGCGAAAGCCGGTAATATAGAATTAGAACAGATTCTATACCCTCTGGGATTGAAATGGCGTACTCCAGCGTTCGGTCTTGTAGCGCGAGAAGTAAAAGAGAAATACCAATGCAAAATCCCTGAAGCGCGGGAGGAGCTAGCTACTTTACCTGGTGTCGGTGAGTACGTGGCAAGAGCGGTGTTGTCCATAGCTTACGGCAAAAAAGAGTGGATTGTTGATAATAATATCGTAAGATTATTCAGAAGATATTTTGGAATCAAGACATCGAAAGAAGGACGGAGGGGCAAACATGTTGTGGCAATTGCAAAGGTTTACGTATCAGGAAAAGACCCTCGAAAAGCCAATCTGACTCTCCTCGATTTTGCAGCTTTGATTTGCCTTCCCAGAGACCCAAGATGCACACAATGCACTATGTCTGCTACCTGTTACTATCGTGCTTTTGGCAAGGAAGAAAAGGAATAAGAAGGCAGCAATTAGCGCTGGATGAGATTGACCAATATATGAAGGCAGCTAAGGCAATCTGGTTAAGACGAAGTCAACATTTCATCAAGAATTTCAGGCAGGCATGTAGGGCTCGTGCTTAAGTCGAATGCTCCCCAGTGACCCCAGTGATAAGTTAACAACATGTGCAATGGCATGGGTGTCACAAGATTTTCACCTAATTCAGGAAGCCTTGATCTGGTATTTGGCTTTGCCTTGTTCGTATAGGTCGCCGCCGTAGATGTCGTTTACTACCGTAACAGGGAAGTCTTCCACTTCCAGTCGGCGAAGGGCTTCAGCACCAAGTTCTTCGTAGGCTATCACCTCTGCCTTTTTAATGCTCCTGGAAATTATGGCGCCGGCACCCCCTATTGCCCCCAGATAGACCGCCTTGTGCTTCACCATGGCGTCCTTCACCGCTTGCGACCTTAAACCCTTGCCAATCATCCCTTTCAGTCCTTCAGCAATCAAGCGAGGGGCGTAAGCATCCATCCTGCCACTGGTGGTAGGACCAGCCGAGCCGATTGCTCTTCCCGGCCTGGCTGGAGTAGGTCCCATGTAGTATACTGTTGCTCCCTTGATATCGAAAGGCAGCGGTTTCCCCTGGTCGAGAGCTTCGATCATCCTCTTGTGAGCGGCATCGCGGGCAACATAGATGATGCCGGTGAGCAAGAGGTTGTCCCCCGTTCTGAGGTCTTTCAGGATTTCGTCGGTTAACGGAAGCGTGATTTTCTTTGCTTCAGGCATAATTTACCTCCGGCTTGTCTGTAGCGCGGCCTTTTCGGGTCGCGCCGTTTGTTCATAACTCCCCTAACCCCTCTTATCTTAAGAGGGGAATTATTCGCTACCCAGCTGCACGAGGCTAAAGTGCCGATTTCTTCGAGCATCCTCGGCAGAGTCGGAACCTCGCACTACGTTCTCTTTTATAACTCCTCTGACCCCCCTTATCCTAAGAGGGGAATCTTTTATGCGCTTTGAACTCGAAGTCTACCTCAAGGTGCCCAAGTGGCTCACAGTGAGCTGTTTTTCCTTCACCTCGGGACTGGTATAATCGGGCAGGAGCATGGGAGCTACTCTATTGGTCTTAATCCCTGCCTCTTTAAGCTCTTTGTGATACCTTTTCACATGGTCCAGGGTTAGCTTCCCCTCTTTTGCCCTCTCCCTGGCGAATATAGCAGCATTTCTACCGGCAATCCGACCGAAGACCACGATGTCCATAAGAGAATTACCCATCAGCCTGTTCTCCCCATGCAGTCCACCAGTCACTTCCCCAGCAACATAAAGCCCGGGCACAGCGGTTTCGCATTCGGCGTTGTCCTTGAGCCCTCCATTTTGATAATGAAGCGTGGGATAGACCAGCATGGGTGCCTTGGATATATCAATCCCTAAGCGGTCGTATACCTTCCATTTCCCGACAAAAGCAGTTCGCACCCTCCCCTCACCATGTAGAATGTCAAGCATGGGGGAATCGAGCCAAACTCCCACCTTACCAGTAGGAGTGGGGACGCCCTTGCCGTCCAGACATTCCTTGATAAAACGGGCTGATTCCACATCCCTGGGCTCACGCTCATTGACAAATTTTTCTCCATGGACATTTACAATATCCGCTCCCTCTGCCCTGAACCTCTCGGTAATGAGCCATCCCTCTATTTGCTCGGGGAAAACGACGCCTGTGGGGTGATATTGAACAGTATGAAGGAAAGACAACCGCGCACCAGCCCTGTAGCCTATGACTATACCATCAGCAGTAGCACCATAATGATTGGTGGTCATAAAACCCTGAACGTGGAGTCTGCCGCTACCACCTGTAGCTAAAATCACCGCCTTAGCTTTGACAACAAGATACTCTTCGGTTTCCATATTGTAAAGCAAGGCACCAGAGCATTGCCCATGTTCGTTGAGGATAAGCTCCACCGCCGGAGAAAATTCCAGAACTTTAATATTCCGCCTGTTACGAGCTTCATCACGCACCACACGCATGATTTCCATGCCGCTGAGGTCGGCGCAATAGTGCATCCTTTTTCGGCAGGTTCCCCCACCATGCATGGACTCCAGCCTGCCATCTGGAAACTTTGAGAACAGGACTCCCAGGTTTTCCAACCACTGGAGAGCATCGGGGGCTTGCTTAACAAAGGCAGCTACTATATCAGGGTCATTTTTGAAGTGTCCCCCTCCCATTACATCGAGGTAGTGATAATAAGGAGAATCCTTTTCCCTTTTCGTAGCAGCTTGAATTCCCCCTTCAGCCATCATCGTATTAGCATCACCATGCCGAAGCTTCGTAGCCATAAGAACCTGAGCACCATTTTCCTCGGCGATAATGGCAGCGATAGTAGCAGCTCCACCGCCACCAATAACCAGAACATCAGCTTCATAGTCATCACTCGTAAGGTCAACTTTGTCTGGGTCAACCCTGCTCTTAGATTCCAGCAGGTCAACAAACTCGTGGGCTATTCTATAACCCTTATTGGGGCCAACTTTTATCTCCCGCCTTCCTTCTTCCTTGTAATCGGGGTGATATTTCAACATTTCCTGCCTTTCTTTTAGAGACATAAAGGGAAACTCTTCGCCCCGTCTCCTTTTCTCCAGCCGGACAGGTCTGGTCTGTTCTACCTTCTTAATATAGGGCTCAAAGAAATCGGGATATCCTAAATAACTCATCTCGCCTCCTACAGATATGTCGTATCCCTCGGTTTCCAATCCTCCCCGGCCGTTACCGGTTCCTCTTCCCTCTCTCGATACAACTTTTCCAGTTCGTCTTTCTTCACACGTTTCAACTCGTTTAAAATATCATCATACTTGCCCTCGTTAATCGCCTTGACCATCTCAGCCAAATGTTCCGCCCTGGGAAGAATGCGGGCTCCGTAAATCCTGCGGGCGAGTTGAAACATATGATACTGAGCTAATTCTCCAAAGCACCGGCTGGTGCATAACCCACACTGGATACACTCAAAGCTAATTCGCGAGGCTTCGGCGATATTTCCCTGCTTCAAAGCTGAGATAGCATCCATAACCTGTATGCCCTGGGGACAGGCTTTAGTACAGGCATTGCAGGCTACACAGCGGAATAGCTCAGGATACAGCTTGAAAACTTCTTCAGGAGCAGAGGTTAACTCTGCGAATTCATATTGGGCACGGTTGGCAGGGAAAAAGGGTATTTGGGTTACATACATGTCAGGCTCGACCGTCTTCTGACAGGCAAGCGCTACCTGTAACTTGTAATCGCCAGGCTTGCGATAAACTGTACCGCAGGCACCGCAGGTGCCCCCTCGACATCCACAACCCCGAATGAACCTATAGCCAGCATACTCCATCGCCTTCATAAGAGTGAGCCCTTCGGGAACTTCGTAGCGCTTTCCCATAATATATACAGGAATCAATTTAACTTCTGGCACTTTTCTTTCTTCCTTAACCTTTGTTGTCGTCGGGCCCTTTCTCTTCTTCGCTTTGACACTCATTTTTAACCCCTGCTTCAATCAGGGGTTAAAAATTGCCTTCTCACGGTAGAAGATTCTTTTCCCGCAGAAGCGATTCCGGGTTACCATAATTCAGCTCAAAGTGACATACTTGATGATCGAGCCCCAAGGCAAGAGCCAGCAGTTGTGTAAAGTAGAATATAGGCATCCCTTTAAATTCGGCACGCTTTTTCACCAATTCCTCCTGCCCCTGACCCAAATCGTAAGCACACAAAGGACAGGTAAGAACCAGTGCTTCTGCACCATAGCTCAATGCCGAGCTTAAGATATTCCAGGCATATGCAGAAATTACACCTGGGTCACTTATGATTTGATAAGACCCACAACACCTTGTGGATTCGGGGAAATCTACAGAAGTAGCACCCACAGTCTCGACAAGCTTGCGCAAGATGCCGGGGTTCTCCACGCTGTCCATAGCTACTTCCCGGGGACGAAGCAGCATACATCCATAATAAGGGGCTACCTTTAAGTCTCGAAGAGGGAGTTTCACTTTTTGTGCAAGGGCTTCCCATCCTATCTCATCCCTCAATACCTCCAAAAGATGGATAACCTTTACCTCCCCACTGTAATCTATCTCATCATCCATAAAGCTATTAATAGTATTTCTTTTTTCCGTATCTGCCTTCATTAGAAGGTTAGCCCTCTTCAGGGTATTAAAGCAGAAAGAACACAAAGTAACTAGCTTGTTTTTCCCTTGCTCCGTCGTTCGAATGAGGTTGCGAACAGGTGCTACCTGATGGATTAAATCATCATCGGCTAAAGAATGCACTGCGCCACAGCAGTTCCATCTGGTAATCTCTTCCAGCTTAAATCCCAAAACTTCCATGGAGGCAATAGCAGGCTCCTCCAGATTCTTCGCCTTAGTTTTCAAGGTACATCCGGGATAATAAGCTAAGCTCATCCTTATTCCTTCTTTAACCGGTAAATTTCCTCAAGCCACTGACCATGGCTATCTGAGGAATATCATCTCGTTCCTCGGGGGGAATTTGCTCAGGCTTCACGTGGTCAACATTCCTTCTTAAAGTGAGAAGCCTTATTGCCTCCATTAACCTGGACAGGTCAAATCCCCTGGGGCAGTTTACAGTGCAGGCAAGACAGGAAGCACAAATCCAGACGGTCTTTGATTTGACAATTTCATTTTGCATCCCTAACCGTGCCAGTTCAATAACCTGGCGAGGGGAAAGGTCCATATTGGAAGCCGCAGGACAAACTCCAGAACACATACCACACTGGTAACACAAGTGAAGGTTCTCTCCGCTGAGCTCCTTGACTTTCTTTACAAACTCAGTTCCTCGCCTTTTGGACGAAATGGTTACAGACACTCTCTTCTCACTCTTTTATTTATTTTTTAACTTCCCCTACAGGACTGCTTCTTCACGGCGAGCGCACCAACACTGCAGGTTGACTGCTACAGGCATGCTGGCAATATGGCAAGGGAAAGCTTCCACATGAACTGCTAAGGCAGTAATTGTGCCACCGTAGCCCATAGCACCTATGCCCAAATTGTTAACCCGTTCCAGAATTTCCCTCTCCAAATCGGCAACCTCGGGGTCAGGATTCGATTCGCTAACTTTGCGCAGCAGCGCCTTCTTGGCTATAAGCATAGTTTTATCCGTCGTCCCGCCAATGCCGACTCCGATAATAACAGGTGGACAGGGATTGCCACCAACTTCGTCAACAAGGTTGACGACAAAATCTATCACCCCCTGTCGTCCTTTAGCTGGAGGTAGAACAGCCAGGCGTGAACAGTTTTCCGAACCGCCTCCTTTGGGTAAAACACTGATTTTCAGCCTATCCCCGGAAACTATATCAGTATGAATCATAGCTGGTGTATTATCTCTGGTATTCATCCTGGCAAAGCAAGGCTGATTCACAATGGATTTACGTAAATAACCCTGAGAATATCCCTGGCGTACCCCTTCGTTGACTGCTGCATAAAGGTCTCCACCGACAACGTGAACCTCCTGACCCAGTTCCAGCATAACCACGGCGGCACCGGTATCTTGACAAAGAGGAATCTGCTCCTTGCCGGCAATCTCCACATTTTCTAGGATTCTATCCAATACACTACGACAAACAGGGGATTTCTCTCTTTGTCTTGCTTGCTTCAATGCAATTATCACGTCCGTGGGTAGATAATGGCAGGAACGCTCAAATAAACGGGCTACGGTGTTCGTTACATCACCAGCTTCGATTTCTCTCATCTTTCCTTGCCGGCTTATCCTAGCCTCTTGATTCTAGGTGCGTCGGCTACAGACGTCTCCCTCCCACCACTTTTGGCACGGTGAGGCTAGCATCCATTATAAACAGTATTCGCGCCGTTTCTCCCTTCTTTTCAATTGCTTCATCTATCGCCTGTTGAAGGTCATGCAATGGCCTGATAAATATCCGCTCCAAATCTTTATCCTCAAGCCCGGTTACTCCCCAGATTTCTGCCCAGGTAGCAACCTCAGCAATTTTGGCAGCCTTATGGTAACCCAGTTTGTAATCTTGTTTGATTCTCTGTAGAGCCTCCTGAGGAGTTCTACTGCCGGCCAAGAGATTATGGTATGCCTCATCTCCTATGCCAGACCTGCACTCAGAGACGAGGATGAGAATTCCTCCCTTTTTTAGAGCCAGCTTCCCGCTTTCAAGTCCCTTATGCGATTGATACAAATCTATATCTGAGGGATATCCAATAACAGCCACGACGATGTCCGCTTTTTCTTTAATATCTACACAATAAACTTCGTGAGCTTTCTCTATAGCCATCAGGAATGAATCATGAATATGCCCTGATGTACAATGATAAACCCTTTTTTCGCCGTCGAGTACAGTCTGGATGGAAAATATTTCCTTTTCTTCTATCGTCTTGAGGGCATCAACCATATCTTCATGAACCGGATTGCCCTCCAAAACCAGCGTCTGTGCGCGGGGACTAAGGGCATGCTTATGGTTTTGCTCTATTGTCTTATAGGACGCAATGCCGGGGAGGAATGATTTCCTGCCGCCAGTATAGCCAGCGAAATAATGAGGTTCTACTGAACCAATAGTTACCAACTTATGTGCCTCTACACCTATTTTGTTTACATACATCTCGGTACCAGTGGAGGAAACTCCCAAATACACCATATCTTCATCTTTGCGAGCATCGTGGACATGGATTCTGTCCTTCAGCAGGTCGCGGTAATTTCCAAAGATATAGTTTAATTCATCTTCAGTCGGTGCACGATGAAACCCGGTGGCAATGATAAACCTTGTATTTTTATCCTTGGTTTTAGGGTAAATTACTTCTAGTATTTTTGCCGTAGGAGTGGGTCTGGTGTAATCATTAATAATGAAAAGCAAATCTGTCGCATCGGCGATAAACTCGTCAAATCTCTTGAAATTAATGGGTTGTTCAATTCCCCTGCGGATAGTCTCTGTTTCATCGCCAACGGAAACGACGTCTGGTTGAATTACTCCGGCAACCCTGCTTCCCTCAACTTTGACCTCTACCTTTTCCCCTCCGCAAGGGATTCTTATTTTCATAGCCTCTCTGGTTTCTCTTTCCCAGTCTCTATCAGCAGAGGTAGAGGCTATAAACCTTCTCGATTATTTGCACATCCTCCATTCTGCTCATAGCAAATCCACAGCTTTCAAGTGGCTGTTGTATAACATCCATCACAACTTCATGATATCTATTAGCTCTCGTACGGCATCGGCTGACTTCTTTAGTGCCGCATCTTCCTCAGAGGTCAACTTAAGTTCTATTA